>NZ_JBPGXU010000110.1:0-12538 GCF_056755675.1 Luteibacter sp. KNZ12-1A
AGATGTGTATAAGAGACAGGCTCCCACAACCTCTCCGGGCGGTCATGCTCTCCGGGCGGTCATGTGGGAGCCGCTTCAGCGGCGATCCGACCGCCGCACGCGCCTCTCCACCGCAGCCAGCGCCGCGTCCACCGTCAACGCCAGCACGCCCACCAGCAAGGCCCCCTGCACCACGTAGGCGGGATTGTTGCCCACCAGTCCCTCGACGATCGGTGAACCGAGTGTCGTGGCACCGACCGCCGAACCGATCGTCGCCGTGCCGACACTGATGATGGCCGAAAGACGAATGCCCGCCATGATCGGTCCCGCCGCCAGCGGCAGCTCCACGTCGAGCAAGCGGCGCCAGCGGCCATAGCCCATGCCATCGGCCGCGTGCAACGCCGCAGCCGGAACCTGGTCCAGGCCCGCCACGGCCTGTCCCAGCACCGGCAACACGCCATACAGCACCAGCGCGAACAAGGTCGGCGCGGCGCCGAAGCCGAGCAGCGGTACGGCGATCGCCAGCACGGCCACCGGCGGGAAGGTCTGTCCGATCACCGCCACCGCGCGAACCGTCGGCAGCAACGATCGGCCAAGCGGGCGCGTGGCGAGGATGCCGAGTGACAGGCCGATCGCCACCGCGGCCAGCGTCGCTGCCAGCACGAGCGAGAGGTGGGCGAGCGTCAGCACGAGGAATGACGTTCGCGTGTACAGCGGATGTGGCAGCGACGGCTGCCATGCATGGAACAGGGGCCCCGCATGCGGCAGCGCCAGCAAGAGCAGGACGAGCGCGGCGAAGGTAATGGCCAGCTTCATGCCCGCGACACGAGATCGGTCAGCACGATCGCACCGACATGCTCGCCTCCCTCGCGCACGGGCAGGCGGTCGCGGCCCTGCGCCAGCATGGCACCCAACGCGTCCTGCAACGATGCCGCCGCATCGACGGGCTCGCCCTCCGCGTGTTCGCCGCCACGCATATTGTCGCGCACGGTGCGTACCGCCAGTTCGCGCAAACGCGCCCGCGTACCGCCGACGAAATCCCGCACGCGCTCATCGGCCGGGTGGCGAAGGAAAGCAAGCGGCGCGCCGACCTGGATCAGCTTTCCATCCAGCATGAGGCCCACCCGGTCGCCAAGGCCGAAGGCCTCGTCCATGTCATGGGTGACGAACAGGATCGTGGTGCCCGTTTCGCGCTGGATCGCCTTGAGGCTGGCCTGCAAGGATTCGCGCGTCAGCGGGTCCAGCGCGCCGAACGGCTCGTCCATCAGCACGATGCGCGGGCGCGCGGCAAGTGCGCGCGCCACGCCGACGCGCTGCTGCTGGCCACCCGACAAGGTGTGCGGATAGCGATCGGCGATACCCGGTTCGTCCAGCCGGAGCAGGTCGATCAACTCGGCCACCCGCGCACGGATCGCGTCCACGGGCCAATGCAGGAGGCGCGGCACCGTCGCGATGTTCTCGGCCACGGTACGGTGGGGAAAGAGGCCGACCGACTGGATGGCGTAGCCGATGCCGCGACGCAGTGTTTCCACGTCGCGCGTCAGGACATCCTCGCCATCGACGCGCACCGTGCCCGCGTCGACGTGGACCAGCCGGTTCGCCGTGCGCAACAGCGTCGACTTGCCCGAGCCGGACGGGCCGACCAGGACGAAGAATTCGCCATCGTCGATGCGCAACGAGAGATCGTCGATCACCCTGCGGTCACCGAAGCACTTCCGGACGTGCTCGAACTCGATCATGCGCGACGCTCCGTGAGGGCGAGCAGGCCCTGGAAGACGAGATCCACGGCCAGGGCCAGGACAAGGATGGCCAGCGTGCCCAGCAGCACCATGTCGGTCGCTCCCTGCCCTATGCCGAGGAAGACGAAACGGCCGAGTCCCCCGGCACCGATCAGGGCGGCGACCGCCGCGAGGCCGATCGTCTGCACGGCGACGACGCGCAGGCCGGCGAGCAACACCGGCCAGCCAAGCGGCAGCTGCACGCGAACGAGCACCTGCGCACGGCTCATGCCGATTCCACGGGCCGCCTCGCGCGCGTCGGCGGGCACGGCGTCCAGTCCGGCGGCGGTGTAGCGCACCACGGGCAGCAAGGCATACAGCAGCAAGGCGAATACCGCGGGGGCCGCACCGGTACCGCCGAAACCGAGCGAACCGAGCGCGGGCCACGCGCGCGCCAGCCATGCGAACGGCCCGATCAGCAACGCGAACAGCGCGAGCGACGGCACGGTCTGCAGGAAGGCGAGCACGCCGACGAGCACGCCATCGCTCCGTCGCCCGCGCCACACCCACCACCCAAGGGGAACGCCGGTCAACAAGGCGAGCACCAGGGTTATCGCACTGAGGCGCAGGTGACCGGCCAAGGCCTCGGCGAAAGGCGCGCGCTGCGCGTGCCATTCGCGCAGCAGGGCAAGCCCGTCGAGCACGCCGATGGCGCCCTGGACCAGGATGAGCGCCAGCGCCGCGAGCCACGCGGCCACCTGCACGCCCACGGGCAGGTCGCGCAGGCGATCGAGCAGCAGGAGGGCGGCGGCGAGCCACATGAGCCAGAAGCCGGCACCGAGTTGCACGCGGGTCGACGGGGCGGCATGGACGAGGATCAGCTGCGCATCGAGCCCGGCGAGCAGCGGCAGGCCCACCACGGCGAGCCAGGCGATGGAGGTTGCGACGAAGCGATGTCGCGGGACCTGGAACACGGCACAAGCCATCACCGTGGACCACGCGCCGATCCACAGCCAGGAATGCGGGTTGAACGCCTGCCCGGCGAGCAACCGGTTCGGCGCGACATGAAGGAACGCCGCGAGCCCCGCCGCCAGCAGGCCGATCGCGGAAAGCACGATAACCGGCAACGCCGCGAGCGGTTCCGGATGCTTCATTTCAGCAATCCGTGGGAACGCAGGTAATCCGCCGCCACCGTCGCGGCATCCTCGCCGTCGATCTGCGTGCGCGCGTTGAGCTTGCGCAGCACGTCGAGGGTCAGTGGCCGGAACGCGGCCTCCAGTGCGGGCCGCATCGCGGGGTAACGCTTCAGCGCATCCTCGCGCACGACGGGTGCGGGCTGGTACACCATCTCCACGTGCTTCGGGTCTTCCAACACCACCAACCCTGTCACCGCGATCGCGCCGTCGGTGGAATAGACCATGCTCGCGTTCACCCCCGAGGTACCTTCCGCCGCCGCCTTGATCGTCGCCGAGGTATCCCCGGCGGCAAGTACCAACAACTGGCTGCCACGCAGGTTGAAGCCATAGGCCGCCTGGAACGCGGGCAGCGCGGCCTCGCTTTCGACGAACTCGGCCGAACCCGCGAGCAACACGTCGCCGCCACCGTTCACCCATCGCGCGAAATCGTCCAGCGTGCGCAGCCGTTCGCGCCCGGCAACGTCGCCACGGACACCGATGGCCCAATGGTTGTCGGCCGGCGCGGGCGCCAGCCAGACGAGCTTGTTCGCCGCACGGTCGAGCGACGCGGCCAACGCATGCGCCTTGCCCGCATCGCGGAAGGCCGGGTCGGCCTCGCGGTGGAAGAAGAACGCGGCATTGCCGGTGTATTCCGGATAGATGTCCAGGTCGCCGTTGAGCAAGGCGCGGCGGACGATCGAGGTCGGCCCCAGCTGCGTATGATCCACCGCGGGCACGCCCTCGTGGCGCAGCACCTGCAACACGATCTGGCCAAGCAACGCACCTTCGTTATCGGCCTTGGAGCCGACCCGCAGCGGTGCCTGCGCGTTCGCGGCGCAGGCGAGCAAGGCCAGGAGCACGACAAGAAGGCGGCGCAACGGTCAGCGTCCCAGCCGGTCGGCGAAGGCTCGCTTGAAGGCATCGTCTATCGGCGTGGCATCGACGCTCGCGGCGAGCCCGGCGAAGCGCTTTTCGAACGCGCGCACGGCGGCCGAGAAACGCTCCGGCCTGTCCTCGTCGCCGCCTTCGTCCACGGCATAGGCCAACACGCGGGCCGCCTGGCCGGCCAGGTCGACATCGTCGGGCAACGCGGAGATGTCGCCCCACACCTGCTTGAGGTACCGCACCGCGTCGGCGGCACGGCGCATGCGATGCAGCAGCCCGTCCGGCGCGGTGTGTTCGGGCGCGAAACGAGCTACGACATCCTGTGCTTCATCCACCGAAACCGGTCCCAGGTCCACCCGGATGCACAGCCACGCCGCGTCGAACAGCCATGAGCGTGGTTTCGGCTCCGCGCTGTAAGGGAGCGCCTCGCCATTGACCTCGACACTTTCGGGCATGCCCGCATCGAGGAACTCCACCACGTACGCACGCTTCGCCGGGCGTCCCTTGTACCGTCCCTCCATGCGATCGATATGCACCCGGTGCGCGCGGTCGCCGTGCCGGTTGCGCACGCAGGTGCGGGCGAACTCGCCACGCTGGTAACCCTGGCTCGTGCCGTCGTCGTCGTAGAGTTCGGCGGTGCCCTGGGAACCGGGAAAGACCTGCAGGATCAGCGCATCGGGGACAGTGGCAAGGTCGCGCATGCCTTCCGGATAAAGCGGGATGACGCTGCCCGGGCGCACGAAGATCGGGATTTCCTCCAGCGTGTACGAGCGTTCCACCATCCCACCTCCGTCGAAGGCTTCCGCGCCATCACGGCTGTACCACTTGCCCGGCGGGAGCCAGACGGGGAACGGTGCGGTCCCGTCGATGCCGGCCGGCGTGGTCACGGGGGCCACGAGGATGTCGTCGCCGAACATGTACTGCCCGGGGTGTGCGTAGGCCTCCTCGTGTTCCGGCCAGTGGTAGTACATGGGCCGGACGATCGACACGCCGGTGTCGTAGGCCTGTCGCGCGGCGGCGTAGATATACGGGGCGAGCTGGTAGCGCAGGCGGATCGCCGCGAAGACCGCATCGCCGTAGGGCGGCCCGAAATGCCAGGGCTCCTTGTGCAGGCTCGCTTCCTTCGCCGAATGCGTGCGCAGGACGGGGCTGAACACCCCCAGTTGCATCCAGCGTGCGTAGAGTTCCGGTTCGAGGTGCCGCTCCGCCCGCGGGATGTGCTTGTGGAAGGTGTGCCCACCGATGTCGTGGCTCCAGTATCCATAGAGCACGTTGGACGCCATCGCGGTGAAATGGGGCTGGTAGGCGAGCGATGTCCAGGAGATGACGCTGTCACCGGAGAACCCGATCGGATAACGGTGGTTACCCAGGCCACCCCAGCGGTGGTAGATGAGGCCGCGGCGGTCGCCGTCGCGCTGCATCTCGGTGAAGAACACATGGTTGAGCCACCAGGTGTTCGACAAGCCGGGGTGCGCCTTCGATTCGGGCCACTGTTGCCAGTCCAGCCACCAGAAATCCACGCCTTGCGCTTCCAGCGGCTTCAGGATCGTGTCGAACAAGGCGCGCATGTACGGCTGCGAGGTGCCCTCGAACGGAATGGGCGCCTGAGTGGAGGTGTCCCACGACAAGGCCTTCGCCATCGCTTCGTAGTTTTCCTCGTGCGGCATGACGCCCGACGCAGGGTGCAGGTTGAGCGTCACGCGAAGGCTCTGGCCATGGGCCCAGCGCATGAAGGCGCCCGGCTCGGGGAACAGGCTGCGATTGAAGGTGTAGCCGGTCCAGCCCGATGCCTCGCCGAAGACATCCTTTTGCTCATGCCCGGGACGCAACGAGAGGCCGGGCGTGGTGTGCCAGTCCATGTCCAGCACGAGCACGTCGAGCGGAATGCGTTCCTTCTCGAAACGCGCACCGAGCGTGCGCAGTTCTTCGTCGGAATAGTTCCAGTAGCGCGACCACCAGTAGCCGAAGACGAAACGCGGCGGGACCGGTTGCGGGCCGGCGATCGCCGCGAAATCCGCTAGCGCGGCGAGGTAATCGCGGCCATAGCCGAAGAAGTACAGGTCCTGGCGATCGCCTGCGGGACGATCCTCCACCCAGCCGTCGTCGTCGAGGCCGAACCCCTGGGTGTCGTCGACGACGTGCCAGCCATCGCGTGCGATCAGCCCGTCCTCCAGCGGCAGCGTGCTGCCGTCCTGCCAGGTGTCGCCGTCGTAGCGGTCGAGCGTGCGGTAGGTTCCGCCGAGGTTGAACTTCTGGGCGTCGCCCGGGTTCCATGTGACCGGCCCATCCTCGCGACGAACCAGGATCGCGAGGTTGCCGGCGGCGAAGCGGCCGGTTCCCTTCTCGTAGCGCAGCCGCAACGTGCCTGTGTCGATCTCGATGAATCGATCGTCCTCGGCCAGTCCGAACGGTGGCACGTCGAGCGCGCGATGCACGACCACCTGGGTCCGCCCATCGCGGAAGCGTCCCTCGGCGCTCCATTCCAGGCGGACGAGCCGCGGTGTCAGCACGGTGAAGCGGATATCGCCCCGCTCGACGATGGCCTCGGGCCGGGCGGCGGCCCCCGTGGAAGGGCGGCTGTCTGTCGTGGCTTCCATGGGTGGCGTCACCCCTTTGCGAACCGGAGGTGGACCATTATGACGCGTCGCCGCATCCCGCGTCGGTGAAGGGCGGTTCGTTACCCGCGAACCGGACGCAGCATGCGACAGAGCCCCACGATGGGCCGGTGCGGTCCACAGGGATCGGTGTTCCAGGGATAGCCGCGGTGCGTGGAAGCCATGTCGTCGAATGACGGCCGGCCCGGTCCCGCCGCGGAACCGCTTGCCAGCGAGACGGCCAGCCCCGCGACAAGAGCGATGTATCTGACAGTGGTGCGCATCGGCCAGTCCCCCCCTGTGTCGACTCCGACGTTATGCCGCGGAACGTGACGGGACAATAGACCGAACGGCAGGGCCTGTCGCATCGCCGACCGGCGTCACGCCCTGGCCCGCCCCACGGAGCGCACGGGCGAAGCGGCCCGGTCGCGATCGGGGCCGATGACGAGGCACTGCTCGGCCAACGCCGCGACGCCGGCGCGATGCGAGACCACCACCAGGATCGTATGCGGCAGGCGCCGCTTCATCGCCGCCAGCACGGCCCGCTCCGATGCCGTATCCAACGCGCTGGTCGCCTCGTCGAGCACGGCGAGGACAGGCTGGCGGAGGATCACCTGGGCCAGCAGGAGGCGTTGCAGTTCTCCGCCGGAGAGTCGGCTCGACGCGTCGGCCAGCGAGGTATCCAGGCCCGCGCCGGCGAGGCGGCGATCGAGCCCCACGTCGGCCAGCGCCTCACGCAGTGACCCGTCGGTGGCCAAGGGCGCCGCCCAACGCAGGCACTCGCGCACGGTGTGTTGCCAGGGACGAACGCTCTGGCTGACATAGGCACCGTTCGAGACGAGCTGTCGATAGGCGTCGAAGTCGAGGACCTCGCTGCCCAGCCGCGCGACGAACGCATCCGGACGCGCCATGCCGGCCAGTACGTCGACCAGACTGCTCTTGCCGATGCCCGAGTCGCCGGAAACGAGGGTGAGTTCGCCCGGCACCAGGTCAAGGTCGCATACATGGAGTCCGCCCGCGGGCGGACTCACCCGCAGGCGCTCGATGCGCAGCGTGGCACCGTGCACCGCCCTCGGGGGCGTCGATGCCCGCACCTCGGTCTCCAGCCCCATGTAGCGCTGCCAGAGTTCCAGGGCCGGTGCGGCCGACTTCAGTTGCTGGAAACTCTGCCGCGTGGAGACGAGATAGGGCAGCAAGCGTCCGAGCAGGAGGCAGACGGCCATCAATGACGAGCCATCGATGCCATGCCAGCGATGGGCCAGCGCGAACACCACGGCGATCCCCAGCGCAGCCGCCAGTTCCAGCAGGAGACGGCCCGAGGCGATCAGTTCCAGCTGCCGTGCATAACCCTCGCAAAGCTGCGCGGCCACGTCGCCATAGCTCGCCTTCTCCGCGTCCTCGCGTCCATAGGAACGCACGTGGCGCAAGCGTCGCGGGAAATCCTCGCTATGCCAGAACAGCCGTGTCATGTCCGCCACATAGGCGCGGCTCACTTCCGATTGCTCGCGGCCGAACGCACGCGAACCGAGCAGGCCGAGAAGACCCAGCACGGGCGTGGCGAGCACCAGCACCGGCGAGACCCAGCATGCGACGGCGAGGCTCGCCGCGGCGGTCACGCCTGCGACGAGCAACTGCTGCAAGGCACTGAAACCCTGCACGACGATCTCGGTGTTATAGGTGAGCACATTCGCGATTTCCGCGGATGTCGCGTTCGCCAAGGCGGGCAGCGAGGCGTCCACCAGCCGTGCCTGCACGCGCCGGCGCAGGCCCAGCCCGTAACGTGCCGTGAGTCGCGCGCCCAGGCGGGACGCCTGCCAGCGCAGCACGGCGAACACCGCCGTCACGAGCGCGAAAGCGCCGGCCGTCGTGTCCACTCCACCGCCACGAAGAGGCAGTACAGGCAGGGGCAAGGCGTGCGACGGCTGCACCAGGGCGACCAGGAGCACCGTCGCGACGCTGCCCGCGCACGCGGATACCAACGACAACACGACATAGGCAAGCGTCGGAAGGCGGTCCCCGGATGGCAGCGAACGCAACAACGCGTGCAAGGATGGCGCCCCGGGCCGCATGCCGTCGGACATCGTCAACGCCCCGGCGTACCGGCCGCGAGCAAGGCACGCAGCGCGGCGATGGATTCCCTTGGATGGCTGCCCCGGCGCAGTTCGTATGTGCCCATTCCGCCGAGCCGATGAACGAAACGGTCCCACCCTGGCTGTGCCGCCGCATACGGCTGGTCGATCGCCAACAGCGAAGCCACGTGCTCCCACGGCAGGCGGCGCAGCAAGCGCGTGGGATCGACCGCCGTCTCGGCGCTCACGACGATGGCGCCGACCACGCGCAGGGGTGCCGGCGCCTGGTGGCCGCCACCTTCGCGCAGGTCCGCCTCGAACTTCGCCACGCCACTGCGCCGGTGGATCTCGGGCGATGTTTCGATCCAGTCGCGAACGGCCGCATCGTCGATGAAGCGCAACACGTCCCGCTTCACATGCAGGAAGTTGGCCACGCCGGTCGCCGACATGCTTTCCGGCTGCACGAAGACGCCGTCCTCGGCGAGGAAATCCATGCCGTCGAGCAAGGCATGCAAGGCCAGCGTCGACTTGCCCGCCCCGCTCGCACCGAGCAGCAGGAGACCGCGCCCTTCCTGTCCGACACATGCGCCGTGCAGCGGAACGAGGTTCAGGCCACGGGCGGCGAGCATGAAGACGGCGAATTCGATCAACTCGTAACGCACGTGGTACGGATGCGCCAGCATGTCCTGCGATACGACGACGAGGGCACGGTGTTGCGCCGGAACCAGCACCACGTAGTTCGCCTCGTCCATCATGCCGCAGAGCAGGCCGGCGCCCGCCTGTGTGCGCACCGGGGGCGGCGTGTCGCGAACGACCGCGGCCTCGCGCGGCACCACGCGCAATTCGACGCGGAATTCCGGCGACACCGTGGAGAAGCGATGCTCCGGCAAGCCACCGTATGCCGCATCCACCAGGGCGAGCAGCTCGGCACTGTCGCTTTCGAAGCGGAAGCGTCCACCAAGGATCTGCCGGCGGACGCAGACCGTGGGGCGCATGCGCTCGCCGAATGGATCCGCGACGGATACGCCTCGTGCATGGACATCGGTCGAAAACGTCATCGCCTGTCGATCTTCCCGGCCTGAAACGGTTGAGGGCGTGAGTGCGGCGCGAGCCCCGGAAGGTTGTCGATGCGCGCCATGGCGTCGACGCAACCTCGCCGGCACCGGAAGGCACCTACGCCCATCGCGGCGTCCCGGCACCGCGCTCCCCTGGTTCAGTCCGAGGCTCGTCACCGATGTTGAATATCCAGGTAGGCCATTCCTACTTCCTGCGCTACGACAGCAAGCAGTGGGAACGCGGCAAGCCCTATCCGCCACTGGCGACGATCCAGATCGCCGCGCTCTTACGCCGGATGGAACACGAGGTCACGCTGTTCGACGCGATGCTGGCGGACGGCGTGGAAGACTACGCGGCGACGCTCGATCGAGCGCGGCCCGGCCTGGTGGTCTTCTACGAGGACAATTTCAACTTCCTCACCAAGATGTGCCTTGGCCGCATGCGTGACGCGGCCTGCCGGATGATCGCCGAAGCGCGTGCGAACGGCGCCCGGGTCATCGTGGCCGGTTCCGATGCCTCGGACCACCCGGAGCCCTTCCTCGCCGCCGGCGCGGACGCGGTGCTGATCGGCGAAGGCATCGGCGCATTGATCGCGCTCGTCGATCGTCTCCAGCGCCAGCCGGACATCGATCCCACGGCATGGACGGAGGGTCTTCCCGGCGTGGCCAGCATCGCCGACGGCACGACCCGCGTCACCCGCATCGGTGCGGTGCCTCCGGACCCGCGCATCGCCGGGCAACCGGCGTGGGACCTGCTCGACATCGATCGGTACCGCGCGTTCTGGCAAGACCGACACGGCTACTTCAGCCTCAACATGGCCGCCTCCCGTGGCTGTCCGTTCCGGTGTAACTGGTGTGCGAAGCCGATCTGGGGCAACCACTACAACCAGCGGCCCGCGGAGGAAGTCGCCGCCGAGATGACCTATCTCAAGCGCACCTTCGCGCCGGATCATGTCTGGATGGCGGACGACATCTTCGGTTTCCATGTCGACTGGGTGAGCGAGTTCGCCATGCATCTGGAGGCCAGCGACGGGTCCATCCCCTTCACCATCCAGACCCGCGCCGACCTCGCCAGCGAGCGCATGACCGCCGCGCTGGCGAAAGCCGGATGCGCCGAAGCGTGGATCGGCGCCGAGAGCGGCAGCCAGCGCGTACTCGATCGCATGACGAAGGGCACGAAGGTGCCCGACCTCGTCGCCGCCCGGCGGCGTCTCGGCGCGCACGGCATCCGCGTCGGATTCTTCATCCAGTTGGGTTATCTCGGCGAACGGCTCGACGACCTGATGGCTACCCGTGAGCTGGTGGCACTGGCCGCACCCGACGACATCGGCGTGAGCGTGTCCTATCCCCTCCCTGGCACGAAGTTCTTCGAGGAAGTGAAGGCGCAGCTCGGCGCGAAGACGCATTGGGACGATAGCGCCGACCTCGCGATGATGTTTCGCGGTGCCTACGATTCCGATTTCTACCGCCAGTTCCGCAACCTGCTGCACGACCAGGTGACGCTGCAACAAGGTGCGACCGATGCGCAGGCCGAGGCGTCCCTGGCCCTGCGCTGGAACGCGTTGCTGGCTGGCGAGCGAGCGCACCGCACGGAAGCGCCGACCTTTCCTTCCCCCGTGACGTCGCAAGGCGTCGCCCTCCCCCTCGCATGAGCACGCCATGCTGCCGCCATTGAAACTCGTCAGGCACGGCCTTCGCCGGACCACGGAAACGCTGGCGGCCGAGCTCGCCCTCGCCCAGCCCGGCACCGAGATGCCGGACTGGACCGACCTCGAGTGGCGACTCGCCTCGGCCGCCGCCGTCGCCCACGGTGTCTCGCCCCTGCTCTGCCGATTCTCCACCTGGCAACGGCCCTCGTGGCGGCGTTTCCTCGTCGACCAGCGCCAGCACGTCATCCAGCGCCACGAGCGCATCGCCGCCTTGCTGCATCGTATCGATGCGGGCGCGCGCGACGCGGGATTATCGATGGTCGCGCTGAAGGGCGCCGCGCTGCATGCGCTCGGCCTGTACGTGCCGGGCGACCGGCCGATGGCCGACGTGGACCTGCTCGTGGACGAAGCCGACGCGGATGCCACGGCCCGCATGCTGCTAGCCATGGGCTACGAGGAATCGTTCGCGCAATGGAAGCACCGCGTATTCAAGCCATCGGCGGGCGACGCGGTCGCGGGCCTGGGCGAGCATCGCGATACGCCGATCAACATCGAACTGCATACCCGCATCCACGAACGCCTGCCACTGAACACGGTGGACATCACACCGGCCATTCGTCCGCGCGAAACCCGTCCCGGCATCCATCCCTACCCGTCGCCGGGCGCGTTGATGAGCCACCTGCTGCTTCACGCCGCGGGCAATATGTGCGGGCGCAGCCTGCGCCTGCTCCATCTCAACGACATCGCGCTGCTCGCCACGCGCATGCGGCCGGACGACTGGGAGGTGCTCTGGGCGGGCGAGCGTCCCTGGTGGGCGTTGCCGCCACTGGAACTCGTCGCACGCTATTACGCCGGCTCGGTGCCGAAGAACGTACTCCGGCGACTCCGTCGCGATTGCCCATTCCTGCTGCGCATGGCCTCACGCCGGCAGACGCTCACCCATGTCTCCTGCTCCAACCTCTGGCTGCATGCACTCCCCGGCGTCGAATGGTCGCGCTCGCTCGGCGAAGCCGGACGCTGCCTGAAGAACCGGCTCCGACCCACCGAGGAAAGCGTGAAGGAACGCGCCGACATGATCCGGACCCAGGTCTGGCTGCAAGGCCAGACCTGGGTCAACCTGGGCCACCGACGCCGCCTCCTGACCTGGCTCACCCGTCCGGTACCGCGCATGGATACCTTGTACGTGGTGCGCAAGGCGCTCGATGCGGTCGTGGCGGGATAAATAAAGGTTCTTCACGGAAGTCCGGGAGCGCGGTAGGCAGAGCCGTCGGCCGCCACCCTCGTCGCTCCGGTTACACCGTCGCTCGGGAAAGGATGCCGCTGTGCGGCCATGTTCGATGGCTGGCGCCCCGTCGCGCCCGTCGCGCCGGGCGGGGTTTCCGACTCGCCTTCCATGGCTCGGCGGAAACGGCCG
>NZ_JBPGXU010000111.1:0-12039 GCF_056755675.1 Luteibacter sp. KNZ12-1A
TCTCAGAGCGATTCCGCAGGGAGGCGAAGGCCGGACGAGGACTTAGCGAAGAGAACGGCACCTGACGGCTCACCTGCCTCGACGCAAAAAAGCGATGGCGCAGCCGAGCCGTGGCTCCGGACTTCCGCTTGCCCGATGTCAGGCGTTATCCAACGAAGCGGATGGAGCGGGATCAGTGGCCGCGGTGTGCGGAATAACGTGCCAGTTCGGCCAGCCATTCGCCACGTTCGCCCAAGAGTTCGATGGCTTCGAGGGCTTCGTCGACAAGACCGGCCAGGCGCGCGCGGGAGGCATCGAGGCCGATGATCGACGGGAAGGTGGGTTTGTCGGCGGCGGCGTCCTTGCCCGCGGTCTTGCCGATCACGGCGGACTCACCCTCGACATCGAGGATGTCGTCGCGGACCTGGAAAGCCAGTCCGACGGCGTGGCCGTAGCGATCCAGGTGGGCGAGCATGCCGGCATCCGAGCAACCGGCGGCGAGTGCGCCAAGGCGGATCGACGCCCTGATCAACGCACCGGTCTTGTAGGCATGCATGCGCTCCAGCTCGTTGAGCGACAGTTGCTGGCCCACGCCGGCGAGGTCGAAGGCTTGCCCCCCCGCCATGCCCTCCGCGCCACAGGCGGCGCCCAGCGCGCGCAGCATGGCGATACGTTGGTCGGCGTCACCGCCGCCGTGTGGCGTGGCGAGGATCTCGAACGCCAGCGCTTGCAAGGCGTCGCCGGCGAGGATCGCCATGGCCTCGCCGAACACGATGTGGCAGGTGGGCCGGCCACGACGCAAGGCGTCGTCGTCCATCGCGGGAAGGTCGTCGTGCACCAGCGAATAGGCGTGGATGATCTCCACCGCGCAGGCCGGTGCATCGAGGATCGTGCCATCGCACCCGAGCGCATGGCCCGCCGCGTAGACGAACAAGGGGCGCAGGCGCTTGCCGCCGCCGAGCACGGCGTAACGCATCGCCCGGTGCAGGTCGCTGGGCGGGAGGTTTTCGGCGGGCAGGGCGCGTGCGAGCGCGTCGTCGGCGCGGCCGACCAGCGCCCTGAGGGGTGCCGGCAGGTCAGTCGATGCGGGAGTCAAAGGGTTCGGCGGTATCGGGGGATTCGGGATCGAGCAGCAGGCGCACGCGCAGTTCCGCCTGTTCCAGCGCGGTCTGGCAATGCCGGTAGAGACCGATGCCGCGCTCGAACGACTTCAGGGATTCGTCGAGGCTGAGTTCGCCGCCTTCCATGCGGGTGACCAGCTGTTCGAGCTCGTCCAGCGAGTGCTCGAATTCGGCAATCGAGGAGGCGGGCACGGGAGTGGCGGGGGACTTCGGCATGCCCGCAAAACTAGCTCACATGGCGGTTTCGATCAATCGTCGCGGTGCCACACCGGCCGTCCGCCAGCCGCATCGAAGAGGTTTTTTCCTTCGTCGGTTAGCCACTTGTCGGCGACCGCGACGAGGCGGCCGTCGACCTCGACCAGCGGGATGCGGGGGCGTTCCCAGGGGGGTACGGCCGCTTGTTGGAACAGGTCCCGCAGTTCACGCGTGTGCTTGTCCCCGTGGGGACGCAGGGTTTCGCCTCCGCGCCGGTAACGCACCGTCACGGCGCGGGCGAGCCTGCCGTTGGACAGGGAAAGCGTGCCGCCGCCGGGGAGCACGAGCGGCTCGCCATGCCATGCCGCCGACCAGTCGCTGTCGAAGGCGTCACGCCGCCGCATGGCCCAGAGCCGGCCCTTCCAGACGCGCACCTCGGTCCCGCCCCAACCGACCAGCGGCAGGCGTTCCGCCGCGGCTTCGCGGATCTGCCGTTCGAGCGCCTCGCGTTGCGCGATGGTCGGCGCGGAGAGGCCCGCCGCGTGTAGCCAGTATTCCAACAGCGGCGCTCGCCAGGCGGGAGGCAGGGCGAGCCAGCCCATGGCATCCAGTGTGTCGTGCTGGCCGCTCAAGCGGGACAGGGCGTCCATCCAGCCGTCGCGGAGACTGTCGGTGGCCTCCCGGCACAGGCGCGCGGCATGCGTGATGCTGATGGCGGCCTGGGGCCACTGGGCGACCAGCGCGGGAACGATCGTCGCGCGCAGGTAACCGCGGGCGACGCGGGGATCGTCGTTGGAGGGATCGTGGATGGTGCCCAGGCCATGTTCGGCGACATGGTCGAGCAGCGCGATGCGCGGCAGGTCGAGCAAGGGGCGCCACAACATGCCGGCGCCCAGCGGGCGTCGTTCACGCATGCCGGCGAGGCCTTCCGGACCGGCGCCACGCAGCAGTTTCAGCAGGACGGTTTCCACCTGGTCGTCGCGATGATGGGCCAGCACCAGCCGTTCGCCCGGCCGGAGCGACGTCGCGAACGCGGCATGCCGTGCACGACGTGCCGCCGCTTCGATACCTTCGCCTCGTGTCAGGTCGACCGCCACGCGAACCACCTCGCAGGGCACTTCCAGCGATTCGCAGAACCGGCGGCAATGCACCGCCCAGGCACCACTCTCCGCATGCAGCCCATGATCGATGTGGAGGGCGCGCAGCGCCGGGCGGGGCATCCGGCCGGCGAGCGCATGCAGCAACGCGGTGGAATCGGGGCCGCCGCTGTAGGCGACGACGAGTGGCGCATCTTCCGCCTCGCGCAGCGAACGATCGAGATGATCGGCCAGCGATACGCTCATTTCGCCTTGCCGCGCATGCGTACGTAGAGATGCTTGGCATTGCCGAACTGGCGCTCCTCGACGTCGAACAGGCCGATGCCGTTGATGAGCCCGCTCAGCTTCGAGTAACCGTAGTTGCGCGAATCGAAGTCGGGCGAGCGCTTGCTGAGGATGCTGCCGATGCCACCGAGCGCGGCCCAGCCGTTTTCATCGGATGCGGCTTCCACGGCGTTGCGCAGCAGGTTCATCAACTTCGTGTCGCCGCGAAGTTCGTGCGCGCTCCTGGGCGCGGACACGACCTCGTTCTCGTTCTGCTCGGTACCGACCAGGACTTCCGTGTAGATGAACTTGTCGCACGCGGAAACGAAGGCCTTCGGGGTTTTCTGCTCACCGAAGCCATAGACGATGAGGCCGGCCTCGCGGATGCGCGACGCCAGCCGGGTGAAATCGCTGTCGCTGGACACGATGCAGAATCCGTCGAAGCGTTCCGCGTAAAGCAGGTCCATCGCGTCGATGATCATCGCCGAGTCGGTCGCGTTCTTGCCCGAGGTATAGGCGAACTGCTGGATCGGCTGGATCGAATGATCGAGCAGGGCGGTTTTCCAGCCGTTGAGGTTGGGCCCCGTCCAGTCGCCGTAGATGCGCTTGACGTGGGCCGTACCGTATTTCGCTACCTCGGCGAGCAACCCGTCGACGATGGCCGGCCTCGCGTTGTCGGCGTCGATCAACACGGCGAGCTTCTGGGTGACGTCATTGGCCATGGCGGGCTCCGGTGTCGGCGGTCAGCCGATGGTACGCGCTAGCCGTGCGACCCGTCCCCTTCGGCTCCGCCGCCCGCTTCAGCCTTCGCTGAATGCGCCGTAGGCACGCAGGCGCTTGTAGCGCCTTTCCAGCAGTTCGTCGGTAGACAGGGTTTCCAGTTCGTCGAGTTCGTTGAGCAGGACGGCCTTCAGGCGGATCGCCATCGACTGGGGGTTGCGGTGCGCGCCGCCGAGCGGTTCACGGACGATCTTGTCGATGAGGCCGTTCTCGAGCAGGCGCGGGGCCGTGAGGCCCATGACCTCGGCGGCGTCCTTGGCCTTGTCGGCGCTCTTCCAGAGGATGGAAGCGCAGCCTTCCGGCGTGATGACCGAATAGGTGGAGTACTGCAGCATCAGCGTGCGATCGCCCACGCCGATGGCCAGCGCGCCGCCGGAACCGCCTTCACCCGTGACCGTGCAGATGACCGGCACGCGGAGGTCGGCCATTTCGAGCAGGTTGCGCGCGATGGCTTCCGACTGGCCGCGTTCCTCGGCGTTGATGCCCGGCCATGCGCCCGCGGTGTCGATGAAGGTGAACACGGGAATGTGAAAGCGCTCCGCGAGCTTGAACAGGCGCAGTGCCTTCCGGTAGCCCTCGGGACGCGGCATGCCGAAGTTACGCTTCACCTTGGACTTGGTGTCGCGTCCTTTCTGGTGGCCGACGATCATGATCGAGCGGCCGTTGATCCGGGCCAGGCCGCCGACGATGGCCTGGTCGTCGGCGAACATGCGGTCGCCCTTGAGCTCGTGGAATTCCTCGCACATCGCCTGGATGTAATCCAGCGTGTAGGGACGTGCCGGATGACGCGACACCTGGCTGACCTGCCAGGGCGTCAGGTTGCGGAAGATCTCGGCCGTTTTGACCTTGAGCTTCTCGCGCAGCCGGCCGACTTCCTCATCGATATTGAACGCCTGGCCGCTGCTGGCGTGGCGAAGTTCTTCGATCTTCGCCTCCAGCTCGGCGATGGGTTGTTCGAAATCGAGGAAATTGGGATTCATGGGCAACGGTGGTTCGGAAAGACCCGACAGTATACCGGGTGGCGCAGGGCCCCGACGTGCGTAAGGGTACGGATGGGTTCCTGCATCCTAAGTGATTGACGGACAAGTCCTCGAAGGTGCCGAGTGGGGTGAGGGCTCGCCCGGGTCGGGAATGAAGGGTCGCCCTGAATTGCGTGTGGGGGACGACCTCGCGGGCTGTGAGGGTCGCCCACGCGGCAGGCTGGATTTGCTGGAATGCACACCGCCACGGGATGGTGGCGGTAAAAAAACCCAAGGAGATCCGCGCATGAAGAACGAAACGTTGGTTTTGGCAGCCCTGCTGTCTTTCGCATCGGGAACTGGCGCCGCGCAGGCGACCACGGCCGACACCTCCACCGGCACGATCAAGAATTCGGTCTGCACCGAGGCCGGGGGTGCGGACCGTTGTCTCGTCGACCTGCGCAACGGCGATTTCGAGGCCCGGATCGATTCCCGGGACCCGTACCGCTGGCAGTTCCTCGTACCGCGAGGCATGCCTGCCCCCTACCTCGGAAGCACGCCCGACTCGCGGACGCTCGCCTTGCCGGGGCAGGGCGCCACAGCGTGGGCGTACGCGCCGATTCCGGCCGGCGAGGCCGGCGCGGACTTGCCGAAGCACACGTATACGGTGCGGCTGCGTGCGCGGGGCTCCGGCCCCATGCCCGCGAATGTGGCGGTGACCCTGCTTGTCGCCGGACCGGATGATTCGTCGGGTGGCAGCGAGCTCGCCACGGTGACCCACACCGTCGGCTGGGATTGGGAGCCTCTGGATCTCAAGGTCGACGGCATCGCCATTGACGGAGCGGCGCTCATGGGCGTGCGCATCGAGCGCACGGACAGGAACACCCCCACGATGCTCCAGGTCGACGATGTACGCATCGTGCGCACGTCGCCGTATCCGTGGGGTCGGTGATGGCGATCGTCCAGGGAAAGACCATGCCTTTGCTCAAGCGGCGCTTCGCGACGCTCCTCTTCGCGCTATCTCCATTCGCCTTGCCGGGTATCGCCTGGGCAGGCGACGGTGCCGATCCCTCCCACCTGCCCGCTTGCGATCAGTTCGGCGGGACCGAAGCCTGTCGGTTGCCGGTGCAGAACGGGCAGTTCATCCATGCCCTCGATGGATGGACACGCGCCACGGGGCTGCCGGGCATCGGCTATGACGAATCCGGCAATCCGTACGCTTCGCTCTATACCGGCGCGAGCATCCGTCAGAACGTGTATGCCCATTTCGGCAAGTCGCCGCAAGGCCTCACCTACGCACTGCGATTCCGCGTTCGCGCCGATAACGCCGACACCCAGGTCAGGGCCCGGTTGTCGATGAGCGACGCGACGGGCAAACATACGCTGCCGCTCGGTTCCACCACGACGATCGCCCATAAAGACGAGTGGGGCATCGTGGAACTCATCGTGAACGGGGCCCCGTTCGGTGCGCCGGCCCATGTCCAGATAGAGATCGCCAACGAAGGCGGCAATCACGACACCGTGCAAGTGGACGATGTCTACCTCGTCGAGTCCGGAGATGCGATGTCGCTTCGGCGTCGTTGATCCGGAAGAGGACCGGGTGCGTGCGCGCACCCGGTCCCTCTTTTCAATCCGCTGGGCGTACCAGGCGCAATTCCGTGCCGAGCACGCCCGGAAGCGCGCGTAGCGTCCGCATGAGATCGGGGAGGGCGCGCACGCGCCAGGCTTCACCGAGTTCGACGCTGGCCTGACCCACGGTGTTGCGGTAGCCGGCCAGCAGCAGAGGCGTGCGGCCGCCGCGGTAGCCCATGAGGGCCTGACGCAGGTGTTGCGGGAAATCGGGGCCGACGCCGTTGAGTTTCAGTGTGAGCAGGCGACCGAAGTGCTCCATCGCATCGGCGAGCGAGTAAGCCTTGCGGGCGCGCAACTGGTAGCCGCCGGCGAAGTCGTCGATGCGCAGGCCGCCCTCCACCACGATCAGGTTGCCCCGCGTGAGCAATGGCGCGGCGTCGGTGAACACTTCGCGGAAGAAACTCGTTTCGAGCACTCCGGTGGCATCCTCGATCTGCACGAAGGCGTCGCTATCGCCGCGCTTGCGCATGCCGACCACCATGCCGGCGACGGTCCATGGCGTCTCCGGGCCGCGGCGGAAGCGGCTGGCGTTCTCGTCGTCATCGTTGCGCCGCGGCTTCGGTGGCTGGTAGCGCTGCGGGATCTCGCCGATCGGGCAACTGGAGAGCTGTGCCAGCTCCGCTTTCCACGGGTCGGTGGGGTGGCCGGAGAGATAATGACCGAGCGTGTCGTGCTCGCCCTGCAGCAATTGCTCCAGCGGCCACTCGGGCACCGCTCCCGACAATTCGATGAGACTGGGTGCCTCGGCGGCGCCGAAGGCGTTGCCGAAGATGTCGACCTGCCCGGACGCGCGGTTTTTCGCCTCCTGGTCGGCGGCGCGCATCGCTTCGGGGATGTGCATCAGCAGCGTGGCGCGGTTTTCGCCGAGGGCATCGAGCGCGCCGGACTGCACGAGGGCTTCCATCGTGCGCTTGTTGAGCTTGTTCGAACCGACGCGCTGGCAGAAATCGACCAGGCCGCGGAACGGCCCCTTCGCCTTGCGCTCGGCGACGATCTCCTCGCAGATGCCCTGGCCCACGCCCTTGATCGCACCGAGCCCGTAACGGACCACGCGCGGTTCCACCGCTTCGAACATCCAGTCGGATGCGTTCACGTCGGGTGGCAGCACCGTGATGCCGATCGCGCGCGTCTCGTCGAGGAAGGTGACGACCTTCTCGGTGTTGTCCATGTCCGACGAGATCGTCGCGGCCATGAACTCGGCGGGGTAGTGCGCCTTCAGCCACGCGGTCTGGTAGGAGACCAGCGCATAGGCGGCCGCGTGCGACTTGTTGAAGCCGTAGCCGGCGAACTTCTCCATGAGGTCGAAGATCGCGTCGGCTTTCTCGCCGTCGATCCCGTCCTTGGCGGCACCTTCGCGGAACGTCGCGCGGTGCTTGACCATTTCCTCGGGTTTTTTCTTGCCCATCGCGCGACGCAACAGGTCGGCGCCGCCGAGCGTGTAACCGCCGACGATCTGCGCCATCTGCATCACCTGTTCCTGATAGACCATGATGCCGTAGGTCTCTTTCAGGATGGGCTCGACGCGCGGATCCGGGTACTCCACTGGCTCGCGACCGTGCTTGCGTGCGCAGAAGCTGGGAATGAGGTCCATCGGGCCCGGGCGATACAGTGCCACCAGCGCGATGATGTCCTCGAAGCGGTCGGCCTGCGCGTCCTTGAGCATGCCCTGCATGCCGCGCGATTCGAGCTGGAAGACGGCGACGGTCTGCGCCTTCTTCAGCAGGTCGTAGACCTTGGGATCGTCCAGCGGGAGCGCTTCGATCACCAGTGGCTCGACGCCTTCCCGTTCACGGCGCCTGTTGATCGCCTTGACCGCCCAATCGATGATCGTGAGCGTGCGCAGGCCGAGGAAGTCGAACTTGACCAGGCCGACCGCTTCGACGTCGTCCTTGTCGTATTGCGTGACGACGCCTTCGCCGCCCGGTTCGCAGTAAAGCGGGGCGAAGTCGGTCAGCGGCGTCGGCGCGATGACCACGCCGCCCGCGTGCTTGCCGGCGTTGCGGGTGAGGCCTTCCAGGCTCAGCGCCAGGTCGATGAGCTGGCGCGGTTCCTCTTCCTGCTCGTAGACGTCGCAGAATTCCTTGACGATCCGATCGGGTTCTTTCTTCGACTTTTCCGTGCGGCCGAGCGCGTCGCCGAGGGTGAGGTCGAGCGGCCGGTTGGGGATCAGCTTGGCGAGCCGGTCGACCTGGCCATAACCCATGCCGAGCACGCGACCGGAGTCGCGCAGCACGGCCTTCGCGGCCATCGAGCCGTAGGTGATGATCTGGCTGACGTGGTCGCGTCCGTACTTGCGCGAGACGTAGTCGATCACCTCGTCGCGGCGATCCATGCAGAAGTCGATGTCGAAGTCGGGCATCGACACGCGTTCCGGGTTGAGGAATCGCTCGAAGAGCAACTCGAACTGGAGCGGGTCCAGGTCGGTGATCTTCAGCACCCAGGCCACCAGCGAGCCGGCGCCGGAACCGCGGCCCGGGCCCACCGGGATGCCGTTCTGCTTACCCCAGTTGATGAAGTCCGCCACGATCAGGAAGTAGCCGGGAAAGCCCATCCGGATGATGACGTCGACCTCGCGATCCAGTCGGGCCTGGTAATCCTCCAGGGTCTTTCCCGGTGCCAACGGATGGTTGCGCAGGCGCTCCTCGAGCCCCAGTTGCGCCTGCTCGCGGATGTACGTGTCGAGGGTATGCCCCTCGGGCACCGGGAAGTTCGGCAGGTAATACGTGCCGAAGCTCAGTTCCAGGTTGCAACGCTTCACCAGTTCGACGGTGTTCTGGAGCGCTTCGGGAATGTCGGCGAACAGCGCCTCCATCTCCTCGGGCGACTTGAAGTACTGCTCTTCGCTGTAATCGTGCGGGCGCTTCGGATCGGCGAGGACGCGGCCCTGGTTGATGCAGGTGCGCGCTTCGTGCGCCTCGAAACCGTCCCGCTCCAGGAAGCGCACGTCGTTGCTGGCGATGACGGGCAATTCGTACTCGCCGGCCAGCGCCATGGCCGCGCGTACCCAGTGTTCCTCGTTCTCCCGGCCGGTGCGGGTGAGCTCCAGGTAGAGGCGATCGGGAAAAAGGCGGCGCAGCGACTCGAGGCGCGGGCCCGCCGTGGTCAGGCCCGCGCCGAGCGCGACTCGCGCCACCTCGCTCTCGCGCCCGGCGATGGCGATCAGGCCACGCACGCTCTCCGGGTGCATCCAGGCGGCGTCGACCAGCGCGCGGCCCGTACCCTGGCCTTCGCGCCAGGCGCGGGAGACCAGCCGGGACAGGTTGAGGTAACCGTCGCGGTCCTGGCAGAGCAGGGTGAGGCGCCAGGGGCGCGGGTCGTCGGGGCTGGATACCCAGATGTCGCAGCCGGCCACCGGCTTGATGCCGGCCGCCGTGCACTGCTTGTAGAACTTCACCAGGCCGAACAGGTTGTTCTCGTCGGTCAGTGCGACCGCCGGCATCCCCGCACGCACGCAAGCGGCGACCAGCTGCTTGATGCGGATGGTCGAATCGACCAGCGAATACTCGCTGTGCAGGTGGAGATGAGCGAAACGGACGGACATGGGCGACGCCGGACAAGGCAGAGGGAAGGCTACCCGTGGGAGCCCGGCAGGACAAGAATTGACATCAACGCATGTGGGCCTCGGGATGATCGATGAACCAGAGCCCGGCGAACAGCTTGGCGTCGATGGAGAATCCCTCCTTGGCACGGTCGAACAGCCATTTGCCGGCCTCGGCGCGCGGAACCTCGTGGACGATGATGTTCTCGGTCTCGTCGCCGCCGCCCGCACCGACGCGCACCAGGTCCCATGCCCGCACGAAGGCGATCATCTCGGTGCTCATGCCGGCCGACGAGGGCCCTTCGTGCACGAACTCGAGATGGCCGCAGCGATAGCCGGTTTCCTCCTCGAGTTCACGCCGGGCCGCGATCAGGACGTCTTCGTCCTCCGCGCCGGCGATGTCGCCGACCAGGCCGGCCGGCATCTCGATGGTGTTCGCGAGGATGGATACGCGGTATTGCTCCACGAAGACGACCTTGTCGTCCGGTGTCACCGCGAGGATGATCACCGCGCCACCGGCGTTGTTGCGCACGGCGTATTCCCAGCGCCCGCGCTTCTTCATGGTCAGCCATTTGCCCTGGTACAGCGTCTCCTCGGGCGCGGCGGCGTCTTCGGGCACGGGCGAGGCGTGAGGTAGGGGACTGGTCTGCATGGGTGGGCTCCTTGAGGGACGGCGAAGTATCCGCACAAGAGTATCGTGCCCGTGTGACGTCGGGGGATCAGATCAGCGCGCGCAGCCTCGTGCGCGTCAAGGGGCCGAAGCGGATGCGCTCGCAGAGGTCGTCGATGGCGGAAGCGTCGCCGGCGCGCCGGCTGAGCGCGTCGGCCGTATCGGCCACCGCGATGTCCAGCGCGATGCGCGTCAGGCGGCGGCATAGCAGCGCCTGGTCGGCGTGCTCGCGCAGGCGGACGGCGCAGGCCGCGGCACCGCGGATGCGCAGGTAGGGTACTTCGTCGATGCGCTCCAGGATGGCGTCGAGGCTGCCGAAGTGACCGAGCAGCGCGGCGGCGGTCTTGGCGCCGATCCCCGGCACGCCGGGAATGTTGTCCACGGCATCGCCACACAACGCGAGATAGTCGGCGACCTGGTGCGGATGCACGCCCATGCGTTCGAAGACACCGGCGGCGCCCCAGCGAACGTTCTTCGCGAAATCCCATTGCTCGTCGAACTCTCCGAGCAACTGGCCGAAATCCTTGTCCGCCGAAACGATCACGCCGCGAAACCCGTGCGAGCGCAGCCCCCACAGGGCGCTGCCGATGAGGTCGTCGGCCTCGTACTGGTGGTCGTTGAGCACCGTGAGCCCGAGCGCCGCGGCGACCTCGCGGCAGAACGCGAACTGGCGCACGAGCTGGGGTGGCGGCAGTTCGCGGTTCGCCTTGTAGGCGGGATAGATCGCATTGCGGAAGGAGGTGGTGAGCGACGCGTCGAACGCCACCGCGATGTGTTCCGCGCGGCTGCGCTCCAGCAATTCGCAAAGGAACCGGGTGAAGCCGTGCACGGCATTGACCGGCTCGCCTTCGTGGTCGTGGAATTCGTCCGGCATCGAGTGCCAGGCGCGGAAGACGTAGAGGCTGCCGTCGACCAGGTGGACGAGTGAGTCGCCGCTCACGGTTCCCACGTGCTCACGATGTCGTCGTAGGCGGGGCGATCGCGCTCGGGGGCCGCCATGACGGGGGTGCCGACGTGGATGAACCCGATGACGTGTTCGTTCTTCTTCATGCCCAGCAGCTTCGCCACGTCGCGGTCGTAGGCGGCCCAGCCGGTGAGCCACTGCGCACCGTAGCCCAGGGACTGCGCGCCCAGCAGGATGTTGTAGGCGACACAACCGGCGGCGAGGTTCTGTTCGAGTTCGGGAACCGTGCTGTCTTCGTCGATCCTGGCCGAAACGACCAGCACCAGCGGCGCGTGCTCGTAACGGCGCTGTTCTTTCTCGCGCTTCGCCTCGGACAGGTCGGGATTTGCCTCGATGGCGCGCTTGGCCAGCTTGCGCCCGAAGGCCAGCTTCGCCTCGCCGCGCAGGATGCGTATGCGGAACGGTTCGAGCTTGCCGTGGTCGGGCACGCGCATCGCCGCCTCGAGCAGGCGGCGTAGCGTGGCGTCATCGGGGGCGGGTTCGCCGAGCTGGCGCGAAGGCACGGAGCGGCGGGCGTCGAGGAAAGCCAGGGCGGTCTGGGTCATCTCCCTAGTTTACCCGGCAGCCGCCCTGGTGGGAGCCGACCCTGTGCCTTGGTGGGGCCCGACCTCGTGCTTTGGTGGGAGCCGACCTCGTGCCTTGGTGGGAGCCGACCTTGTCGGCGATCCCGCGGCAGCGGGCCAGATTGAGGCAAGCACCCATCGCCGCTGAAGCGGCTCCCACAAGAGCCAATCGAGTAGCCCGGTCAGGAACAGACCTAGTGGGAGCTTGGGAACAGACCTGTGGGAGCCGACCTTGTCGGCGATCCCGCGGCAGCGGGCCAGATTGAGGCAAGCCCCC
>NZ_JBPGXU010000112.1:0-11920 GCF_056755675.1 Luteibacter sp. KNZ12-1A
CACCCCCCCGCGCGCCCTCCCGGCCCGTCAGCGCCGCGGGCCTGCCCGGCGGGCGGCCCCCGCCCGCGCCCCCCCCGGCAGATCCCCTCGCCGCACACAACGAACGCGAGGGCGAAGCCGAGCCCGTCTAAAGATCCACATGGCAACCAAGCGCCTCATCCAGGGCACCCAGTCCTGAACGTGCCGCCGAAGCTGTATGAAAAGCCAACCGCACCGCACCATGTTATTCAGGATTCGGGTAGAGTCCCCGGATGCGTCTGCTAGCCATCATCTTTCTCTTGCTGTTCATCGCCGCCGGGATCGTCTTCGGCGCGCTGAATGCCGACCTGGTGCCGTTCGACCTCGGCTTCGCCCAACTGTCCCTGCCCAAGGGTGGGGCGATGCTGGTGGCCGTGCTGGTGGGATGGATCCTTGGCGGAATCACCGCGTGGCTGGGAACGTCGTTCGCCCATCGGAGGCGCCGGCGCAGTCGTGGCGAACGCAAGGCGGACAACGCGACGACCGCATGAATCCGATCTGGTTGTTGGCGCTCGTTCCCCCGCTGGCCTTCGCCTGCGGCTGGTGGCTCGGCCGGAGGAGCCATGCCAGGCGCTCCGGAGAGCGGGTCAACGAGCTTTCCTCCGATTACTTTCGTGGCCTGAACTACCTGCTGAACGAAGAGCAGGACAAGGCGCTCGAGGTATTCCTGCGCCTTGCCGAATACAACCGCGACACGGTCGAGACCCATCTTGCCCTGGGCAACCTCTTCCGCAAGCGCGGCGAGGTCGACCGTGCCATCCGCCTGCATCAGCACCTGGTCTCGCGCCAGGGGCTGTCCGATGAAATGAAGACGGTGGCCTTGCTCGAACTGGGCGAGGACTATATGCGGGCCGGTCTGCTCGACCGGGCGGAAACGCTGTTCTCCGACCTCGTGGCCATGGATGCGCTGGCGCCCTCCGCATTGCGGCACCTCATCGCGATCTACCAGCACGAGCGCGAGTGGCACAAGGCCATCGATCATGCGCGCCGGCTGGAGACCATGACCGGTGAAGACGAGTCGGCGATGATCGCCCAGTTCTATTGCGAACTCGCCGAGCAGTCGCGCCAGCACGGGGCGCGCACCGAGGCCCGCGAGTACGTCAAGGAAGCCTTCGCGTGCCAGCAGGACTGCGTCCGCGCGCACATGATCGCCGGTCGTCTCTCCTCCGAGGACGACGAACTCGAACCCGCGATCGCCTCGTACGAGGCCGCCATCGCGGCGGACATCGCCTTCGTTCCCGAGATCCTGCCCCCGCTGCTCAACTGCTATGCACGCTCGCAGCAGATGGATCGCGCCGAGACCTTCCTGCGCGAGATCATGGAGCGTTACCACGGCATATCGCCCGTGTTGGCCCTGACCAGGCTCTACGAGGGCAGGGACGGTGAACGGACGGCCATCGATTTCCTCACCGGGCAGTTGCGCAAGCGTCCGTCCGTGCGCGGCCTGATGGCGCTGATCGACGCGACGATGGACAAGGTCTCCGGCGAGGCCCGTGAGAACTACCTCATCCTGCGCGACCTGACGCGCAAGCTGCTCGAAGGGCAGGCGATGTACCGTTGCAGCCGCTGCGGCTTCGGCGCCAAGGCGCACCACTGGCAGTGCCCGAGCTGCAAGAGCTGGGGCACGGTCCGTCCCATCCACGGCGTCGCGAACGAATGACGGGCACAGTCGCGAGCGCCGGCTCCCTGCTGATCGGCTGCGTCCTGGCCGCCTTCCTCGTCTCCTTCGCCAGTGTGCGCGTCGCCATCGCCTATGCGCATCGCCGCGGCATGCTCGATGCCCCCGGCCATCGCCGTTCGCACACGATGCCGACCCCCCGCGGTGGCGGCATCGGCATCGTCGCCGGTGCGCTGGCGGGCATGCCCGCGGCGTTCCTCCTCCTGCCGGGCTCGCCCGGTGCCGCGGTCGTCGGCGCTTTCACCGTGGCGGTGATCGCCGTGGCGGCCATCGGCTGGCTGGACGACCATGGCTCGCTGCCGATCAGGCCTCGCCTGCTCATCCAGCTCGCAGCCACCCTCCTGTTCTGCGTCGCGCTGGCGACGGGTACCGCCAGCCTGCTTTGGTCCTTGCCCCTGCTGGTGGCCGGTGTCTGGTGCATCAACCTGCACAATTTCATGGACGGGATCGACGGCCTGGCCGCGCAACAGGCGATGTTCTTCGGGGCGGCCTCGGCGGCCGTGGCCTGGGCCGCCGGCAACCCGGCCATCGCCGCTGCCGCCTTCGCCCTGGCCTTGGCGGCGACCGGCTTCTGGTGGTTCAACCGCTCCCCGGCCCGGATCTTCATGGGCGACGTGGGCAGCGGCACCGTCGGCCTCATGGTTTTTGCGATTTCCGCGATGTTATGGGCTTTTCGTACGAATTTGCTCTGGCCGGCGCTGATTTTCTCTTCCGCCTTCGTCATCGACGCGACCTTGACATTGCTCGTGCGAATGCTGCGCGGTGCGCGCTGGTACACTCCGCACCGCGAACACCTTTACCAGTGGCTCGTGAGGCGAGGGGCGTCACATCGGAAGGTAGCCGCGGGCTACTTCGCATGGAACGCGCTCGTCTGCGTTCCCGTCGCATGGATCGCGTTCCGCTTGCCAGCGGCGGCGCCCCTGTGCACGGGAGCGGTGTACCTGTTGGGAGCAGCGATCTGGCGTATTGGCAAGCGAACCTGCTTGCGTCGAAGGGAGCGACATGTTTCTGCGTAAGTTCATCGGCATCATCCACCCCCGCACCGCGGTCGTCGCGCACGACCTGGCCATGGCGGCGCTCGCCTGGTGGATCGCGAAAGCCCTGCGCTATGCCTTGATGCCGGACCTCGCGCCGGTCACGTACCTGCCGATGGAGTTTCCCATCGTGCTGCTGGTGCAAGGCGCGGTGTTCAACTGGACCGGCCTTTACAAGGGTGTCTGGCGGTTCGCCAGCCTGCCCGACCTGTGGAACATCATTCGCGCGACGGTGATCGGCGCGCTGATCATCGGCCTGGCCATGGTCATGTATGCGCGCCTGGATGGCGTGCCCCGCTCGGTGCTGCTGGTGTACCCGGTGGTGCTGGTGGTGCTGCTCGGGCTGCCGAGGCTCAGCTACCGTTTCTGGAAGGACAGCCGCATCGACCTGTTCCAGTCGGCGCCGACCAAGCGCGTGCTCATCGTGGGTGCCGATCGGGCGGGCGAGGCATTGTCCCGCGACCTTCGCCGCGACAGCCGCTACAGCGTGATCGGATTCGTCGACGACAACCTCGCGCTTCGCGGCGCGCAGATCGGCGGCATCCCCGTGCTGGGCACGGTGGACCAGTTGGCGGAGTTGTCGAAAGCGGTGGCGGTACAGATGCTGCTGATCGCGGTGCCGGGTGCGACCACGGCGCAGATGCGCCGGATCGTGGCCTTCTGCGAGAGCACGGGGCTGCCGTTCCGTACCGTCCCGCGCCTCGAGGATGTGGTCGCGGGGCGTGCGCAGTTCAACGAGATCAAGGAAGTGGCCATCGAGGACCTGCTCGGCCGAGATGCGGTCGAGCTGGATTGGACGGCCATTCGCGAGAACATCAGCGGCCGCCGCGTCCTCGTGACCGGCGGCGGCGGCTCGATCGGTTCGGAACTCTGCCGGCAGGTGGCGCGCCTCGGCGCCAACTCGCTCACCGTGGTCGAGATGTCGGAGTACAACCTGTACCGCATCGGCCAGGAGCTGACCTCGGCCTATCCGGAACTGATCTTCAACGGCGTCCTCGCCGACGCGCGCGACGCCACCGCGGTGAATCGCCTGTTCGAGGAGACCCAGCCGCAGATCGTCTTCCACGCCTCTGCCTACAAGCACGTGCCGATGTTGCAGGGGCAATTGCGCGAGGCCTTCCGCAACAACGTCCTCGGCACGCGCATCGTCGCCGATGCCGCGGTGCGCTGTGGCGCGGAATCGTTCGTGCTGATCTCCACCGACAAGGCGGTGAACCCGACCTCGGTGATGGGCGCCTGCAAGCGCATGGCCGAGATCTGGTGCCAGAACCTCGCAGCGCATACTTCGACACGTTTTATCACGGTCCGCTTCGGTAACGTACTGGACTCCGCCGGTTCGGTGGTCCCGCTGTTCCGCCGGCAGATTCGCCAGGGCGGTCCGGTGACGATCACGCACCCGGAGATCTCGCGTTATTTCATGACCATTCCCGAGGCCTGCCAGCTGATCCTCCAGGCGGCCAGTCTCGGCAAGGGGGGTGAAATCTTCGCGCTCGACATGGGCGATCCCGTGAAGATCCGCGACCTCGCCGAACAGATGATCCGTCTGGCCGGCAAGCGTCCCGGTTCCGACATACAGATCGTCTATACCGGACTGCGATCGGGCGAGAAGTTGTTCGAGGAACTGTTCCACCCACTGGAGAACTACACCAGCACGACCCACGCGAAGATTTTCCAGGCACAGCACCGCCAGGTCTCGTGGGAAATGTTGCAGATACAGCTGGCACGCGCCGAGGAGGCCGTGGCCGCGTTCGATGAAGAAACCCTGCGCCGGTGCGTGTCGCAGCTGCTGCCTTCCTTCCGCTGGAGCGAGCCGCAGACCGACAACGTGCTGCCGCTACGCCGAAACGAAAGTGGAGACAACGCATGACCCAACCCCTGCGCAAGGTCGTATTTCCCGTCGCCGGCCTCGGTACGCGCTTCCTTCCCGCGACCAAGGTGGTGGCCAAGGAAATGCTGCCCGTGCTCGACCGTCCGCTGATCCAGTACGCAGTGGATGAAGCCGTCGACGCGGGTGCCGATACGCTGGTGTTCGTCACCAACCGCTACAAGCATGCGATCGCCGACTATTTCGACAAGGCCTACGAGCTGGAAGAGAAGCTCGCGGAAAAGAACAAGGAAGAACTGCTGTCGATCCTGCGTGGCATCCTGCCGCGCCACGTCCGTTGCGTGTTCGTCACCCAGCCGGAGGCCCTCGGCCTCGGCGATGCCGTGCTGCGCGCCGCACCCGTGGTGGGCGACGAGCGCTTCGGCGTGATGCTGCCGGACGACCTGATCTGGACCAAGGGCAAGGGCGCGTTGCGCCAGATGGCCGAAGTGGCCGATGCCAACGACGCCGGCGTGATCGCCGTCGAGGAAGTGCCGGAGAACGACACCGACAAGTACGGCATCGTCGATACCAGCGAACAGCTCAGCGATCGGGCCTCCGTGATCACCCACATGGTGGAGAAGCCGAAGCCCGCGGATGCGCCGTCGAACCTCGCCGTGGTCGGCCGCTACGTGCTGCCCAGTGGGATCTTCGAGTACCTGCGCAACACCAAGGAGGGCGCCGGCGGCGAGATCCAGCTCACCGATGCCATCGAGAACCTGCTCAAGGACAAGGGCAAGGTGCTGGCCTACCGTTTCGAGGGCACGCGCTTCGATTGCGGCAACAAGGCCGGCCTGGTCCGCGCCACGATGGCCATGGCGCTGGAAGACCCGAAGCTCGCACCGATCGTGCGCGAGTTCGCCAACAAGGCTTGATCGCCGTCGCCTGTTGGCGGAAGTCCCTGTGGAAGAGCTGGCTCCAGAAGAGTCGGCTCTAGAAGAAGAGCCGGCTCAAGAAGAAGAGCCGGCTCAAGAAGAAGAGCCGGCTCAAGATGATGAGCTGGCTCTGTGTGGGAGCCGCTTCAGCGGCGATCCTCGCGGCAGCGGGGCGGGTTGCGGCGAGCACCCATCGCCGCTGAAGCGGCTCCCACAACTGACGCGGCTCTCACGCGGAGACGGTTCCCACAACTGAACCGGCTTACATGTGAGTCTCTTTATTTCGTCGGCAGGGTCGGCAGGAACTTCGGGCGGCGGAAGGCGTTGGCCTTCCGCTCCACGCCATAGGCGATCGCGATCAGGGTGGGTTCGCTCCATTTCGCGCCGAAGAACACCACGCCAACCGGCAACTCGTGCGCGAATTCCACCGGCAGCGTGATCGAGGGATAACCGGCGATCGCGGCCGGGGCCGACACGCCGCCGACGGTCGGGTCGCCGCTCACGACGTGGTCGCCCAGCACCAGGTCGTTGACGAAGGCGGGGCCCCAACTCGGCGCGAGCAAGGCGTCGAGGTGGTCTTTCGTCAGCGCCGCGTCGATGCCTTCCGGGCCCGCCAACCGTTTGTTCGTGTCGCGCATCTGGATGTACTTCGGATCGTCCAGGTCGCCCTTGGCCTGTGCGGCAAGGAACAGCTCCTGGCCAAACCACGGCATTTCCCTGGCCGCCTCGCGCTGGTTGAAGGCGATGAGGTCGGCCAGTGTCTTCATCGGCTGGTCCGGACGCGTGGCGAGGTAGGCCTGGATGTCGTGCTTGAACTCGAACAGCAGCACGTTCAGTTCGTTATCGCTCAACTCCTTGAGGTGTGGAATTTCCACCGGGTCGACCACCGTTGCGCCTTGTGCCTTCAACAGGGCGATGGTGGTTTCCAATGCATGGTCCGCATTCGGTTCGATGCCCGCCAGCTGGCGTACCACGCCGATGCGCTTGCCGCGCAGCGCTTCCGGGTCGAGGAATTTCGTGTAGTCGGTGGCGTGTTTGTCCGCCTCGGCCGTGGCCGGATCACGAGGGTCGCTGCCCGCGATGGCGCCAAGGACGGTCGCCGCGTCCGCCACGCTGCGCGCCATCGGGCCTGCCGTGTCCTGGCTGTGCGAGATGGGAATGATGCCGGCACGGCTGACCAGTCCTACCGTCGGCTTGATGCCGACCAGGCCCGTCATGGCGGCGGGGCAGATGATGGAGCCATCGGTTTCGCTGCCGATCGCCACGGTGGCGAGGCCCGCGGCCACGGCGGCGCCGGAACCGGCGCTGGAACCGCAGGCGTTGCGATCGAGCACATAGGGATTGACCGTGAGGCCGCCACGCCCGGTCCAGCCGCTGGTGGCGTGGTTCGAGCGCATGTTCGCCCATTCGCTGAGGTTGGTCTTGCCCAGGATCACGGCGCCCGCCTTGCGCAAGCGGGCGGCGACGCCCGAGTCGCGTGGCGCGGGCTTGCCGACGAGGGCCAGTGAACCCGCCGTCGTCATCATGCGGTCGCCCGTGTCGATGTTGTCCTTCAGCAATATCGGGATACCCGCCAGCGGACCGTTCTTGCCGCTCTTGCGCGCAATGGCGAGTGCGTCGGGGTTGGTCTCCAGCACGGCATTGATCGTGGGACCGGCCTGGTCGATCGTCGCGATACGTTCGATGAAGAGCCGGGTGAGACCTTCGGGCGTGAGCGCGCCGGACGCATACGCCTGGCGAATCGTGGTGATCGAGGCGAAGGCATCGTCCTCGCCGGCATCGCGGGCGGCGACGGCGCCGCTGGCAAACATCAGTACGACGGCGGCCGCGAGGGCGACGGGCTTTGACCAGGCATGCGGCATATGACGTTCCCCTTGGCGGATCGGACGGCGGATCGCGTCAATCTTACCCGCGCGGCGCCCGGCTATACTGTAGCGACGCCGTGCCCGCCCGTTTATCCGGCGCGGGTAGCCCACGTTATCCAGGGAGTCCCACATGCGCTGTCTCGTCCGCCGGCTCGCCGTCACGGCTGCCGTGCTCTGCGCCGCATCGGCGATGGCCACCGATTCGCCGACGGTGCCCGACACGCTGGTCCAGCGCATCGCCGCCTGCACGAGTTGCCATGGCGAACACGGCGAGGGCGGCGACAACGGATTCAATCCGCGCCTGGCGGGGAAGCCCGCAGGCTACCTGCACCGCCAGATGCAGGACTTCCAGCGCGGCCTGCGCCACTACGACATCATGGAGTACACGGTCGCGCCGCTGACCGACGACTACATGCGGGAGATCGCCGAGTACTTCGCGGCGCAGGAGGTGCCTTATGCGCGGCACCCCGTGCCGGCGACGACTCCGGCCGCCATGGCGCGCGGCGAACAGCTGGTCTCGAAGGGCGACCCCGCGCGTGGCATTCCCCCGTGCATGGCGTGCCACGGACCCAACCTCACGGGCGTGCAGCCGGACATTCCCGGGCTGGTCGGCCTGCCGTACGACTACATCAGTGCGCAACTCGGATCGTGGCGCACCCATACGCGCAGCACGGTCGAACCCGATTGCATGGCGACCATCGTCATCCGCTTGAGCGACGCCGACATCAGCGCGGTCTCCGCCTGGCTGGCACAGCGCCCGGTGCCCGCCGACGCGCATGCGGAACCGGCCGGTAGCGTGACGCCACCGCTGCGTTGCGGCGTGCTGGGAGGCTGAACCCATGACCACGATATCCCGCCTCCTCGTATTGCTCTCGCTGGCCCTGGCCAGCACCTTCGCTTTCGCCGACGACACCGTGCAACGTGGCCGGTACCTCGCCGCGGCTGGCGATTGCGCCGCCTGCCACACCGCGCGCAATGGACAACCCTTCGCCGGTGGCCGCGTGGTACCGACGCCGTTCGGAGCCATCCCCGCGCCGAACCTCACGCCCGACCGCGAGACCGGGCTCGGCGCGTGGAGCGCCGACGATTTCTACCGGGCCATGCATTCGGGCAAGGGTCACGATGGCACGTCGCTGTATCCGGCGTTTCCCTTCACCTCTTATACGAAGGTCACGCGCGCCGACACGGACGCGATCTTCGCCTACCTGAAGACCCTGCCCGCGATAAAACGCGCGAACACGGACGACACGTTGCGCTGGCCTTACAACATGCGTTCGCTGATGGGCGCCTGGCGCACGCTGTACTTCGAGGAGGGCGAGTTCCAGTCGGACCCGGCGAAGTCCCCGGCTTGGAACAGGGGCGCCTATCTCGTCCAGGGCATCGGCCACTGCAACGAGTGCCATGCGCGTCGCAACAGTTTCGGCGCGATGGTGGACGATCCGTTCCTTGCCGGTGGCATCGTTCCGGTGCAGAACTGGTACGCGCCCGACCTGTCGATGGGCGCTGGCGGTGGGCTCGCCGGGTGGACCGAAGCCGACGTCGTCGCCTTGCTGAAGACCGGCCGTTCGCGCAAGGGCACGGCATTCGGGCCCATGGCCGAAGTGGTGATGCGCAGCACGCAGCACCTGAGCGACGGTGACCTCGCGGCCATGGCCACCTACCTGAAGTCGCTGCCTCCTCGCGACCCGCCACGTCAGCGCGAATCGGCCGCCGACGCGCGCGAACTCGCATTGAAGGGCCGCAAGGTCTACACCGACCAGTGCGCGGAATGCCATGCCGACGACGGCCGTGGCAAGGGAGAGGCCTATCCGCCACTCGATGGCAACGGGTCGGTGACCGATCCCAGCGGTATCAACGCGATTCGCATCGTGTTGTCCGGGGGCTTCGCACCCGCCACGGCGTCGAACCCCCGGCCTTATTCGATGCCTCCGTTCTCGCAGAAGCTCAGCGACGACGATGCGGCCGCGGTGGTCACGTACATCCGGCAGGCCTGGTCGAACAAGGCGCCGTCGGTGTCACCGAACGACATTCGCGCTTACCGTTCGGTCCCGGGCGGCTGAGCAGCGACGAAATCGGCCAGCGCCTGCCACACGTCGATGTCCCATGAACGCCGTGCCTGGCCGGAGGGCGAGGGCAGCACGAAGGCGGGGACGCCAGCGAAAGGCGCTGCCTGCAATCCGTACCCCGCGCCTTTGCCGAGCGCCGACACGCCGGCGTGTTTGCTGGTGAAGGCGATCACGCGCGGCGCGTAGTGTTCGATCTTGCTGCGCAGGGCCGCGACATCGAAGGCATCGACCGGAAGTTCGGCGTCGTTGCCGTAGTGGAATTTCGAAAGATCGGTGAGGCCGATGCCGAATGCCGGCAACAACGGAAATTCCGGCGGCGCGAGCAGGCGTGGCGTCAGCCCCACGGCGAAAAGCGTGCGCCAGAACATGTTGCCGGGATGGGCGTAGTAGGTGCGCTCGCGCGCGGAGCGCGTGCCGGCGGCGGTCCCGCAGATGACCAGACGCAGACCCGGTTGCAGCAGGTCGGGAAGGACGAAGGATGCGGTGCCGGGACGCGTGGCCATGGCGCCACTTTACCTCGTGCTTGCTGCGTCACAACAAAACGTGGACATCGTTCGTCCTAAGGTAGGTGCCCATGAACCCTTCCGACAGGATGCCCGATTTTGCGCATCCGTGGACGCGTTTCGCGCTGGCCGTGGTGGTGGCGCTAGCGGTCGCGGGTCTGCTCCGCCGCGTGGTGCTGGCCTTCCTGCGCCGTTTCGCCCTGCGCCATCCGCGGGGCGCGAGCATGATCGCGCGGGCCAATGCACCCATGGAGGCCATCGTTCCGCTGGCCATGCTGTTGCTCGCGTTCCGTGCCGCGCCGGACGAGCCGGCACGACTGATCGGCGCGCTCGAGCACACGGTCGGCCTGAGCCTGATCGTCGCCTGCACGTGGTTCGCCGTGCGTTGCGTCGGCGCGCTGGACGCGATGGTGTCCCGCTTCCATCCGACCGACCTGGAGGACAACCTGCGGGCGCGCCGCGTGCAGACCCAGGTGCGCGTGTTGAGCCGCACCGCGATGGTGGTGATCGTGGTGCTGGGCATCGGCGTGGCCTTGATGACGTTCCCCGCCGTGCGCCAGTTCGGCGCGAGCCTGCTCGCGTCGGCGGGACTCGCAGGCCTGGCGGTGGGCCTCGCCGCGAAGCCGGTGCTCGGCAACCTCATCGCGGGCATCCAGATCGCACTCACCCAGCCGATCCGTATCGACGACGTGGTAATCGTCGAGAACGAGTGGGGCAGGGTGGAGGAAATCACCAGTACCTATGTCGTGGTGAGCATCTGGGACGAGCGGCGGATGATCGTTCCGTTGCAGTATTTCATCGAGAACCCGTTCCAGAACTGGACGCGGACCAATTCGCGGATACTCGGCTCGGCGATGCTCTGGTTCGACTACGGCTTGCCGCTCGATCCCCTGCGTGCGGAACTGGAGCGACTGTGCAAGGCCGCACCCGAATGGGATGGGCGCGTCTGCGTGCTGCAGGTGGTGGACACCAACGACAAGGCGATGCAATTGCGGGCATTGGTGAGTTCGACGAACTCCGGCAAATCGTGGGACTTGCGCTGCAAGGTTCGCGAAGGGTTGATCGATTATGTAAGGCGTGAATTTCCGGACTTCCTACCGCGTGTCCGCGGCGAGGTGGCGAGCGACGTCCGCATGGCCGACGCAGGGACACCCCCTTTCGGGCACCGGATGACGTCAGCGCGACGCTGAACCCCGCGAGATATCGCGACAAGCGGTGCCCTCTCGCGGCGTGCTAGCGTCACGCCGGAATCGAGCCCCTTACCCCTTGAGAGGACTGCCCCATGTCGGTGAACGAACACCCCAGCGAACACGCGGCGCGCCGCTGGTTCGCCAAGAGCCTGTCGGACCTCGGCCACGCCGAGCAACGGCTCCTCGATCGGCTGGTCCAGCGCAAGTTGGTCGCCGAAGATGTCAACGAGGTATTCAGTTCAGACCTGACCTATGGCCAGCGGCTGGCGGACAAGGTCTCGAGGTTCGGTGGCTCGTGGACCTTCATCATCGTCTTCGCGATCGTGCTGGCCCTGTGGACGGCCTTGAATTCCTACCTGCTGCACCGGCCCTTCGATCCTTACCCGTACATCTTCCTCAACCTGCTGTTGTCGATGCTCGCGGCCATCCAGGCGCCCGTCATCATGATGAGCCAGAACCGCCAGGCGGCGAAGGACCGGCTCGATGCGGAGAACGATTACAAGGTGAACCTGCGCGCCGAGATCGAGATCATGGGGCTGCACGACAAGCTCGACCAGATGCGCAGCGACGAGCTCGAACGCATGCTGGTGAAGCAGCAGGAACAGATCGACCTGTTGTTGAAGCTGGTCGGCAGAGGGGAGGGGTGAGGCCGGCATCCATCGCGCCCGGGAAGCGCGATGGTGGGAGCCGACCTTGATGGGAGCCGACCCTGGTGGGAGCCGACCCAGGTGGGAGCCGACCCAGGTGGGAGCCGACCCTGTCGGCGATGGGTGCTCGCCTCACCCTGGCCCGCTGCCGCGGGATCGCCGACAAGGTCGGCTCCCACC
>NZ_JBPGXU010000113.1:0-11807 GCF_056755675.1 Luteibacter sp. KNZ12-1A
AGATGTGTATAAGAGACAGGTGTCGAAGATCATCAGCGCCTGCGCGCCGGCATGCGCTTGCGCGACGAGATAGGCGGCCACGGAGCGCGCCACGGTGTCGAGCAGGCGGTGGGCGAGGGCGGGATCGTTCCACGCCAGGGCCTTCACCCGCGCGAAATCACGCGAACCTTCGCCTTCCACCATGTAACAGGCGAGTGTCCATGGGCTGCCGGAGAAGCCGATCAGGGGCACGCGTCCACCGAGTTCCTTGCGGATCAGGCGCACCGCATCCATCACGTAGCGCAACTCGCCGTCCATGTCCGGCACGGTGAGCTTGTCGATCGCCGCGGCGTCGCGCACCGGCTTGGCGAAGCGTGGGCCTTCGCCTTGCTCGAACGAGAGGCCCAGGCCCATCGCGTCGGGAATGGTGAGGATGTCGGAGAACAGGATCGCCGCGTCCAGCTCGAACCGGTCGAGCGGTTGCAACGTGACTTCGCAGGCGTATTCCGGATTCGTCGCCAGGCCCATGAAACTGCCCGCCCGGGCGCGCGTCGCGCGGTACTCCGGCAGGTAACGTCCGGCCTGTCGCATGACCCAGATGGGCGTGGTGTCGGTGGGTTCGCGGCGCAGGGCGCGCAGGAAACGGTCGTTGCGAAGCGCGTCAGCGGCCATGCGCCGACTCCTGGCCCTGGCTGAACATGAGCTTGAACCCTTTCTTGATCTGGGCGTCGCGCGCCTTGGTGAACGCGGCCAACGCGGCATCGCGGTCGACATAGACTTCGCGCTTGAGCATCGCCTTGCCGCCTTGCACGCCACTTTCGCGGTACAGGGTCCAGCCGCCGAGCAGGTCCTGTTCGAGCGTTATCTGGACGTAGCGTGGGGCTTCCGTCCCCGCTTCGGGCATGGTTTGCAGGTAGATCCGCATCGAGCGATCCGGGCTGGCGCAGGGCCGATCATTGTAGGCGGTTTGCCTGCGGACTGCTTCAGGGGAGTACGGCCAGCACGTCGGCGTCGGGGACGCCGGAGACGATCTCGGCCTTGCCGATGCCGCGCCAGAGGATCAGGCGCAAGGTGCCGGCGGTGTTCTTCTTGTCCAGCCGCATCAGGTCGAGCAAGCGGCTGGCGGCATGCGCCTGCGACGGCTCGGTCGGCAGGCCGAGCCGTCGGAGCAGGGCGGCGAGGCGTTCGGTATCCCCGCCGGGCGACATGCCCAGGCGCTCCGACAGACGGGCGGCAAGCACCATGCCGATGGCCACGCCTTCCCCGTGCAGGATCTCGCTGTAGTTGCCGGCGGTTTCGAGCGCGTGGCCGAAGGTGTGGCCGAGGTTCAACAGGGCGCGCTCGCCTTGCTCGGTTTCGTCGCGCGCCACCACGCCCGCCTTGTAGCGGCACTTGCGCGCGATCGCCTCGATCAGCGGCGCGGCCTCGCGGTTGGCGAGTTCGTCCGCGTGCGCTTCCAGCCAGACGAAGAACGCGGGATCGCCGATCGCCGCGCCCTTGACGATCTCGGCCAGACCCGCGCGGTATTCCCGCTGAGGCAGCGTGCGCAATACGTCGACGTCGGCGACCACCGCGCGCGGCTGGTGGAAGGCGCCCGCCAGGTTCTTCCCCACCGGCAGGTTCACGCCGGTCTTGCCGCCGACAGAGGAGTCGACCATCGCGAGCAACGTCGTCGGCACCTGGATGAAATCGATGCCGCGCATCCAGCATGCGGCGGCGAAGCCGGCGAGATCGCCGACCACGCCACCGCCGAGCGCGATCACGCAGGCATCGCGCGTGGCACCGAGTTCGCCCAGCGCTTCCAGCACGCGCTCCACGTTGGCGAAGGTCTTGTGGGTTTCGCCGTCACCGATCAGGTAGGACGACCAGCGCAGTCCGTCGAGGCCTGTCGCCAGCGCGTCCAGATACAGCGGCGCCACGGTGGTGTTGCTCACCACCAACACGTGCCTGCCGCGAATCGCCGCGCGCCAGCGTGCGCTATCGGCGATGAGGCCCGGTCCGATCCAGACGGGGTAGCCGCGCCCGGCAAGGTCGACGTCGACGGTTTCCATCAGCTGCGCTTCCAGTGGCGGTCGAGGAGGGCGATCGCACGCGGCACCGCATCGTCCACGCTTTCATGGCGGCCGTGGAAGATCAGGTCGGCGATGTCCTCGTAGAGGTAGTTGCGGTGTTCGGCGAGCGCCTTCAGGCGGCCGAGGCGGTCGGGGCCCGCGATCATCGGCCGCGCGGTATCGTGTTCGAGCCGGGCGAGTTGTTCTTCCACGCTGACGCCGAGCATGAGCACCGTGCCGCGGGACGTCAGCGCTTGCCGGTTCACCGGGTCGAGCACGGCGCCGGCGCCGGTGGCGAGCACGATGCCCTCGCGCAGACTAAACTCGTTCAGGTGCGCACATTCGCGCGCCCGAAACCCCATCTCGCCTTCGCGTTCGAAGATGTCGGCGATCGTCACGCCACAGCGTGCCTCGATCTCCACGTCCAGGTCGACGAAGGGCAGGCCGTAATGCGCCGCGAGGCGCTGTCCGATCGAGGTCTTGCCGGCGCCCGTGGGGCCGACCAGGAACAGGTTGGGCGAAGGATTCATCACGCTCATGCTAGCAACAAGCCCCGCGCAGAGATACGAGACCGTCCTGGTGGCCGGCGCCGGCGATGTCGGCACGCGCCTGGCGAGGCGGCTGGCCGTGGAAGGACGCCGCGTCTTCGCCCTGCGCCGCGGCGAGATGCCCGCCGGCGACGGCATCGTCTGGTTGCGCGGCGACCTCACCCGTCCGGAGACGCTGGCCGGCTTGCCGAGGATCGATGCCCTGGTCTTCTCACCCGCGCCGGACGCCCGCGAGGAAGCCGCGTACCGCGCCATCTTCGTGGATGGGCTGCGGCATGTGATCGAGGCCTTGCCGGACATGCCGAAGCGCACGGTGTTCGTCTCCTCGTCGGCGGTGTATGGCGAACACGGTGGTGCGTGGATCGACGAAGACACGCCGCCGTCGCCGCCGGGCTTCAATGGCCGGGTGTTGATCGAGGCCGAGGCCTGGCTGGCGGCCCGGCCGGTGGGCGGGATATCGCTTCGACTGGCGGGGTTGTACGGACCCGGCCGCACGCCATTGTTCGACCGGCTGCGCGAAGGCAAGGCGGCCGTGCCCCGAGGGCGGCAGGTCTATGCCAACCGCATCCATGTCGACGACGCGGCGGCGGCGATCGCGTGCCTGCTCGATATCGCCGCGCCGGAGCGGGTCTATATCGGCGTGGACGACACGCCCTTGCCCATCGACGAACTCTACGACCATCTGGCTCGTCTGATCGGCGCGCCACTGCCGGCGGATGGTCCGGCGCCGGCGGGCGTGGGCAACAAGCGACTGTCGAACGCGCGGCTTCGCGCGACGGGCTTCCGCTGCGCGTGGCCGGATGCACGGGACGGCTACGCCGCGCTGACCTGAATCGCCGACAGGGTCGGCTCCCACCGAGCATCGCGCGGGTAGCCTGATGGGAAGCAGCTGGTGGGAACCGACCTTGTCGGCGATCCCGCGGCAGCGGGCCAGCCTGAGGCAAGCCCACATCGCCGCTGAAGCGGCTCCCACAGTCACGGCCGGCAGAGACCAGCCCCGGTGGAAGGAAGGCCCCCTTGTGGGAGCCGCTTCAGCGGCGACAAACGCGCCGGTGCTCGTCAAGCCGCAACACCACATCGGCCTTCCCCTCCAGCGACCGTAACGCCCGCCGGCTGATCCGCTCGTAATGCTGCAGGAACCTCGAAAGCTCCACCTCGTTCATCGCCCGCGGTTCGCCGCGTTCCCGCAACGGGCGTTCGGCTTCGTCACGCCATGTCGCCACCACCTCCCACGAGGGGGCTTGCAACACCACCAGGGCATCGAGGCGTTCCCATATCGAACGGTAACCCGCGAGCCTCGCATCGACCCAGCGCCGCCACCAGCCATCCGCATCGTCCTCGCGCTCCAGCGCATTCAACGGTTCGGCGAGTTCGTCCGGCTCGGCCGGCTCCACGCCCAGGCACCATCCTTCCAGGACCACCAGCCGGGGCGGCTCCGCGATCGCGGGCCACTGCGCCTCCTCGTAGCGGTCGTCGCGCCCCTTGTCGAAACGAGGTATCGGTACCGGGCGCTCGGGCGACGCCCTCTCCAGCGCGCTGAGCGTGGAGCCGAGCAAGACCAGGTCATGCGTGCCCGGAACGCCGCGGGTACGCAGCAAGGGATGCACCTCGACAGCCAGCGCTTCCCGCTCGGCGCGGGTCAGGTAGACATCGTCGAGCGACATCGCCACCGCCCCCCAGCCGCGCTCGCGCGCGACCTCGATCAACGCCGCGGCGAGGGTGCTCTTGCCACTGCCCTGCAAGCCGGAAATGCCCAGGACGAAGGGCCGGGACGCATGCTCGATCGCTGCGGCGAAACGTCCGAGGACGCTGGCGGCCAGCGTGCTAGCATCGGTGGATTCCATGGCCGACAGCATAGTCCATCGTCATGCTCACTCCAGAGATACTCGACACCTTTCGCGGCCTGCTCGACGAGGCCAAGGCCAGCGGCGATCGTGAACCCACGGCGATGACCCTCGCCACGGCCGACCGTACCGGCCGCGTGCATTCGCGCATCGTCCTGCTCAAGGCGATCGACGAGAATGGCCTGCGTTTCTTCACCAACTACGAAAGCGCCAAGGCCGGCGAGATCGCGCAGAACGCGCAGGTGGCGTTGTGCTTCCACTGGAAGCAGATCCGCGAGGGCATCCAGGTTCGCTTCGAGGGCCGTGCCAGCAAGGTCGGCGAGGCCGAGTCGGACGCTTATTTCGCCAGTCGCCCGCGCGGCAGCCAGATCGGTGCCTGGGCCTCGAAGCAGAGCCAGGAACTGCCGGACCGGCAAACCTTCGAAGACCGCGTGGCACATTACGAAAGGGAGTTCGCAGGTCGCGAGGTGGCGCGTCCGCCGCATTGGGGCGGGTACCTCGTGGAGCCGGACCGCATCGAGTTCTGGTACGGCGCCACGTTCCGTCTGCACGAACGGATCGTGCACGCCGGGGACGGTACAAGCTGGTCCAGCCACCTGCTTTATCCGTGACCGGAGCCTTCCCATGAGCCGAGCCCAGCCCGTCCAGCATGTCGCGCAGACCACGTTCACCGTGCATACGCATGGGCGCTCGCTGAGCGAGGTGACCGACCGTATCGCCGAGGTCGTCTCGGTCAGCGGCGTATCGACCGGCATCGCGCACGTCTTCGTGCAACACACCAGCGCATCGCTGTTGATCGGCGAGAATGCCGATCCCACCGTTGTCGCCGACCTGGAACGTTTTTTCGCGAGGCTCGTCCCCGACGGCGATCCGCTGTTCCGCCACCGCGACGAAGGCCCTGACGACATGCCGGCGCATGTGCGCTCGGTGCTCACGGGCGTGTCGCTCTCGATTCCCGTGCACAACGGCAAGCCGCTGCTGGGAACCTGGCAGGGCGTGTTTCTCTACGAGCACCGCCACGAGGCGCACCAGCGCAAGATCACCGTGACCGTTTCGGGACATTGATGTCGGACGCCTATCCGCAACGCATCGTCTGCCTCACGGAAGAACCGACCGAAGTCCTCTACGCCATCGGCGAGGATCATCGCATCGTCGGCATTTCCGGCTTCACCGTGCGGCCGCCGCGGGCGCGCAAGGAGAAGCCCAAGGTATCGGCGTTCACCAGTGCGAAGATCGGCCAGATCCTCGACCTTAAGCCCGACCTCGCCATCGGCTTCTCGGACCTCCAGGCCGATATCGCCCGGGAACTGATCCGTGCCGGCGTGGAAGTGTGGATCAGCAACCACCGCAGCGTGGACGGCATCGTCGCGTACATCCGCCGCCTTGGCGCGATGGTGGGCGCGACGGCGAAGGCCGAGGCGCTGGCGGTGCGCGCCGAGGAAAACCTGGCCAGGATCGCCGCGCTTGCCGCGACGTTGCCGCGCCGGCCGAAGGTGTATTTCGAGGAATGGGACGATCCCCTCATCACGGGCATTCGCTGGGTGGGGGAACTCGTGCGCATCGCGGGTGGCGACGATGTCTTCCCCGAATTGCTCGAAGAGCCGCTGGCGAAACAGCGCATCCTGGCCGATCCGCTCGAGGTGGTGCGTCGCGCGCCGGATATCGTGTTCGGTTCGTGGTGCGGCAAACGCTTCCGGCCGGAGCATGTCGCCTCGCGGCCGGGTTGGAGCGATATGCCGGCCGTGCGTGACGGTGAACTGCACGAGATCAAGTCGCCGATCATCCTGCAACCGGGACCCGCCGCGCTGTTCGACGGGATCGAGGCCCTGCACGCGGTGATCGCGCGATGGGCGACGCGCGGCTAGGGCATCGCGATCCAGCGGCCGTGCTTGCGGATTTCCAGTGGATGGAAGCGGCGCTTGTAGTCCATCTTGGGATGGCCGGCTATCCAGAAACCCAGGTACACGTACGGTATCCCTCGGCGCTTGGCCAGCTCCACCTGCTGCAGGATGCCGAAGGTGCCCAGGCTGCGCGCGTCTTCGTCGGGGTCGAAAAACGTATAGACGGCCGAAACGCCGGCCAGCGCCACATCCGTCACGGCGACGCCGAGCAGGCGCTGGCCGAGGCGGAACTCGAGGAAGAGGGTGGGGCTCCACGGCGCGGCGAGGAATCGCTGGAAGTCTTCCGCATCCGCCGCATCCATGCCGCCGCCGCTGTGCCGCGCGTGCAGGTAGCGTTGATACAAGGCATGCCGCTCGTGGGTGAAGCCGGGCATCTGTTCGGTGACCGTGAGATCCGCGTTACGCTTCTGGCAGCGTCGCTGGCCGCGATCGGCGACGAAACCGTCGACATCGATGCGACACGGCACGCAGGCCTGGCAGGCGGCGCACTGCGGCAGGTAAAGGTGGCCGCCGGCCCGGCGGAAACCCTTCGCGAGGGCCGGGCCATAGAGCCTGTCGAGGTGCGGCGCGCCCGGATCGACCACGAGGTTCTGCGCCGTCCGCTCGGCGAAATAGCCGCAGGTGTGCGGCAGGGTCTGGAACAGGCGGACACGGTCGGTCATGTAGCGATGTTATAGCGCCATGGCGCAGGCCGCGTCACCGCGAGGTGTCTGCTCAAGCGCCGCCCATCTAGAGCACCTGCGTGGCCTTGAGCACGACGACGAGCATCACCCCCGCGACGATGGCCAGCACTATGAGGCGAACGCGCGAGGCGGTGCGCTGGGCGGCCGGCCGGCGATCCGGCTGGCGGTGCAGCTGGAGTTCCTCCTGGAAGCGGACCACCGGCTCGATGCCGATCTCCTTGAGCAGGGCACGCGCCTTCGGGAAGTCGTCGGCGCTCTGCACCCAGACCTTCGGCCAGGAGTCGCGGTCGTCCTGGCGCTGCGAATAGCTGAAGCGCTGGTAGGTGGGTCGGTTCCAGCTCGATCGATTGGTCACCGAGGTGTCGATACCGTTCTCGGTGAGCAGGGCGACGATCCGGTCGATGTTGTCCTGGCGGGGTGACGTATAGATTTCGCGCATGGCCGGATTCTACGGGATTTGCCCGTCCGGCGACGTCAATGCGCCGCCGGGGCCAGTGCGCCCTCCACCCGCTCCAGGTCGCCGTCGTTGGCCAGTGGCGCGATGCCGAGCAGGTGGGCCAGCAAGGGGTAGACGTCGACGTTCGGGAAGGGCGCGATCGTCACGCCCCGCCCGAAGGCCGGCCCGTGGGCGATGAACAGCGCGCGCATGGTCGGGTCGAGGTTGTCGTAGCCGTGCTCGCCACGCGACATGGGCATCGTCCGCTTGGCCAGCACGTCGTGGCTGATGATCGCCCAGCCGGTATCGGCGAGACAGATATACGCCGGTACGCGCGGATTCCGGCCGTAGTCGAGACGTGCGGGCAGGTCTTCCTTGCGGTAGCAACGCATGTGCTCGTGCGGGCCCAGGAGACGTGCCACCGCCCGGGAGCCATCGACGCCGGGTTTCGGGTTGAAGGTGGACACCACGCCATAGGACACGGCGTCGAGCGCGTCGAGATCGGTTTCCTGGTCGGCGAACACGATGTTGCCGCGCGGAACGTCGGCCATGCCGTGATCGGAGACCACGACGATGTTCATCGTGTCGTAGAGCCCGCGCTGGCGCAGCTGCGCGACGAGGTAACCCATGGCGTCGTCGACCTCGCGCAGCGCCGCGTTCAACGGCTCTGAATTCGGACCGGATTCATGGCCGGCGTGGTCCACCGCATCGAAGTACAAGGTATCGAACACCGGCTTCGGGCCGGGCTCGTCGATCCACGACATGAGCTTGTCCACGCGTTGGCGCGAGGTCAGAGAATCGTCGAACGGAATCCAGTGGTCCGGACGCACGCCGTGGATGGCCGCTTCCGTGCCGGGCCAGAACATCGTCGCCGTGTGCAGCCCGTGTTTCTGTGCCGTCACCCAGATCGGCTCGGCCTGGTCCCACCAGCGCCCGTCGCTCGTCGCCGCGTGGTTGGAAAGACTGAAATTGCCCAGCGTCGCGTCCCGCATCGTGTTGTTGACGATGCCGTTGCGATCGGGAACGCGACCGGTCACCAGGGTGTAGTGGTTCGGGAAGGTGAGCGACGGAAACGACGGCAGCATGTACGGCGCGGTCACGCCATCGCGCGCCATCGCCGCGAGGTTGGGGGTGAGGCCACGGTCGATGTAGTCGGCGCGGAAGGCGTCGATGGAAACCAGCAGGACGGCCTGCGACGGCGGCGGCGAAACAGCGGGCTTGGCGGGACGCGTGGCGCATCCGGACAGGGCCACCAGGAGCAGCACGACGAGTGCGCCGCAGCGGGGCAACGTGACGTTCATGGGCGGGGACTTACGCTATGTGACAGAACAATCCTTCTATGATGGACGAGTCCCATGACCAATTCATCACGCAATATCCTGCTGGCATGGCTGGTCGCCATGCTGCCCGCGTTCGCGGTGGCGCAAACCCAGCCGGCGAAGCCCGCGGCGCCGCCGCCGCGTCCGAAACCGGTCGTCATCACCACGCCCACGCCCAACCAGCAATGGCAGCGGCAGGTCGACCGGCAGCAGGTGCAGAACCGCCTGAACCAGAACGCGCTGCGCGAACAGCTGCGCCAGGAGAACCTGGACCGGCAGCGCGCCAACGCCACCGATCCGGCCCTGCGCAACCAGCTGGATAACGCGGACCGCAGCCAGCAACAGCTGTACCGGGCGCGCCAGGACGACGCGGTACGCCGGTACCAGACCCTGCAGCGGCCGGAGGCGACGCAGACCGTGCCCGCGCGGAGCGGTTCCGCCGGCCATTGAACGGCATTGCTGCGACGCGTATGGCGAGGTGTCGCGGCGCGGGACCATAATCGGCGATTCCCTGGATCGACGGAGTCTCCCCCGATGACCGCAGTCACGCGCATCGACACCACCCGCACCGTCCGTGCCCCGCGCGGCAGCGAACTGACCTGCCGCAGCTGGCTGACGGAGGCACCGTTCCGCATGCTGCAGAACAACCTCGATCCGGAGGTCGCCGAGAATCCGGCGGAACTGGTGGTGTACGGCGGCATCGGCCGCGCCGCGCGCAACTGGGAATGCTTCGACGCGATCCTGCGCAGCCTGCGCGACCTGCGCGACGACGAGACGCTGCTGGTGCAGTCGGGCAAGCCCGTGGGCGTGTTCCCCTCGCACCCGGACGCGCCGCGCGTGCTCATCGCCAATTCCAACCTCGTGCCGGCATGGGCGAACTGGGAGCACTTCAACGAGCTCGATCGCAAGGGCTTGATGATGTACGGCCAGATGACCGCTGGCTCGTGGATCTACATCGGTTCGCAGGGCATCGTGCAAGGCACCTACGAGACCTTCGTGGAGATGGGTCGCCAGCATTACGGCGGCAGCCTCGCCGGTCGCTGGATCCTCACCGCCGGCCTGGGCGGCATGGGTGGCGCGCAGCCACTGGCCGCGAGCCTGGCCGGGGCATCGTCGCTCACCATCGAGTGCCAGCAGAGCCGCATCGATTTCCGGCTGAAGACGCGCTATGTCGACGAGCAGGCCACCGACCTGGACGACGCCCTGGCGCGCCTCGCACGCTACGCGAAGGAAGGACGCGCTGTTTCCGTGGCGCTGCTCGGCAATGCCGCCGACGTGCTTCCCGAGCTGGTCCGTCGCGGCGTGCGTCCGGACGCCGTCACCGACCAGACCAGCGCGCACGATCCGGTCAACGGCTACCTGCCTTCCGGTTGGACGGTGGAGGAGTGGTTCGATCGGCGCAAATCCGACCCCGCCGGCACCTCGCGGGCGGCGAAGGCCTCCATGCGCAAGCACGTGGAAGCGATGCTCGCGTTCCATGCGATGGGCGTGCCGACGTTCGACTACGGCAACAACATCCGCCAGATGGCCAAGGACGAGGGCCTGGCCGAGGCATTCGCCTTCCCCGGTTTCGTGCCCGCGTTCGTCCGCCCGTTGTTCTGCCGCGGCGTGGGCCCGTTCCGCTGGGTGGCGCTGTCGGGCGACCCGGAGGACATCTACAAGACCGACGCCAAGGTGAAGGAACTGATTCCTGACGACCCGCACCTGCACCGCTGGCTGGACATGGCGCGCGAGCGGATCAGCTTCCAGGGCTTGCCGGCGCGCATCTGCTGGGTAGGCCTGGGCCAGCGCCACCGCCTCGGGTTGGCCTTCAACGAGATGGTCCGCAACGGCGAGCTGAAGGCGCCGGTGGTCATCGGCCGCGATCACCTGGATTCCGGATCGGTGGCCAGCCCGAACCGCGAGACCGAGGCGATGCGTGATGGCAGCGACGCCGTCAGCGACTGGCCGCTGCTCAACGCCATGCTCAACGTGGCCGGCGGCGCGACCTGGGTGAGCCTGCACCATGGCGGCGGCGTGGGCATGGGTTACAGCCAGCACAGCGGCGTGGTGATCGTCTGCGACGGTAGCGAGGCGGCGGACAAGCGGCTCGCACGGGTGCTGTGGAACGATCCGGGGACCGGCGTGATGCGGCATGCGGATGCGGGGTATGAGGAGGCGATCGGCTGTGCGCGGGAGCAGGGGCTGAACTTGCCGATGGTGGGGTGAGAGTGTCGATGTCGATGGGGTGAGGACATCGCCGCTGAAGCGGCTCCCACAAGAGCATCGCCGACAGGGTCGGCTCCCACCAGGGCCAGGAGCATCGCCGACTGGCCGGCTTCCACCGAAGCCGAGGCTGCATGCTTTGGTGGGAGCCGACCCTGTCGGCGATTCAACCTTGCGGAACCCACCCTGTCCGCGATGCCCTTGTGGGAGCCGCTTCAGCGGCGATCCGGGGCCGCCTCAACGCCCGCGAGTCTCGCCTCAGCGCCCGTTAGCCCAGCCAGCCACATACCGCTGCGGATACAGCCGCTGCAGCGCCAGTACCTTCGGCCGGTCGTTCACCACGATGTACATCGCATCCGGGTTCAGCCGCATGTAGTCCTGGTGATAATCCTCGGCGAGATAGAACGCCTTCAGCGGCGTCACCTCGGTCACGATCGGCGCCGCAAACGCATGCGCCGCGGTGAGCTGGGTCACGTACGCCTCGGCCACCTTCTTCTGCTCTGGCGTGGCATAGAAGACCGCCGAACGATACTGCGTGCCCACATCCGGCCCCTGGCGGTTCAGCAGGGTCGGGTCCTGGGCCACGGAGAAGAACACCTGCAATAACTGGCCATAGGTGACCTGGGCGGGGTCGTACACCACCCGCACGGATTCCGCATGGCCGGTGTCCCCGTCACTGACATCGTCGTAGTTCGCGTGGGCGGCGTCGCCACCGGCGTAACCGGCGCGCACGCTCTTCACGCCGCGCACGTGCTGGAACACCCCTTCGACACCCCAGAAACAGCCGCCGGCGAGGCATCGATGGTGGGGGCGGGCAGGGGACTGTCTCTTATACACATCT
>NZ_JBPGXU010000114.1:0-11833 GCF_056755675.1 Luteibacter sp. KNZ12-1A
AGATGTGTATAAGAGACAGCACTTCCAGGATGGGCTGGGTACGATGACAGCTTCGCCCATCTTCAATAACACGGCTCATGTGACCGGCGCCAAGTTCGGCCTCGAGGCATACGGCAACAACGGTGCCGTCTCGTTCCAGAATGGGGCGGCAACCCTGATCGATTCCTACACCATGAGCAATGGCGCTAAGCTTTCGGGCAACGTCTCGTATCTCAATGGGAATTACACTGAATCGATCTCGGGCGACGCGCAGTGGAGCAACGTGCACGTCACTGCCTCGTTCAACAGCTCGAACTACGGTGTCGTCGACCTCAATTACCAAGCTGCCCCAGGTGTTGGGTTCAGCTTCCATGTCGACACGAACGGCATTGTCAAGGGCGGTGGTGCTGTGACGCTAGCGGAGTCGAACGGGTGGAAGCTCGAGGCCCGCACCGATATCGGTACAGGGAGCTGGGGTAATACGACGCAGGCGTCTATCATGCTGACCCACTCGGGACCGCAACCGCAGTACTTCCAATTCGCAGTCGGCAACAGCGACACCCGCGGAATTTACTTCGAGGGTGGAATCAACATCCCGTTCAACTGACCCACGAGGCGCGCAGCGACCCTGCGCGCCTTCTAAGCGAAAGAAGAGACAATGGCACGTCTACCTATAGCCATCGCCCTACTGCTTATGAGCGAATGGGCGCACGCCGACAAGGTCGTTTACATCAAGCTGGGCAACGAGTCACCCTTGATGCAGATGGCTGTTCAAGGCAACGCGGAGGCCCTGGACGCTTACGCTCTTCGGTCGCCCGGCCCCATACCGAAAGCGTTTGCCGAAGCCGCAGCGGCGAGGGCGCGATTCGACATTGGCGCCTCAAACAAGAGGGCCGCCGAATGTTATGCAGCAGCCCAGGCGTCGCATCCGCCGGCCGTCGACTTCCTGGTAGCCTGCGGCGAGTTGCGAGTGGGCAACGCCTTGCTCGCTGGACGCTTCGCTGATTGGTCGGCCGAGGCGGCCCGCGTACGGCGAGAGGTATATCCGCAATTGCCAAAGAACCCTGGCATTGAACTGCACATTGCTTCATTGGAAGCGCCCGATGTGCCGGTTTTCGCCGGCATGCCCGCTCCGACGTCGGTCCACAGTGTTGCCACCGGAATCATTCCATCGGGCACAGGGGACGCGGGGGCGCTGCATGGAGTGCTTTCGGTGAAGGCTATGGCGAACGGAATGCCCTTGGCGATGGCGGTGGATACCGGCACGCAGATCACCGTACTTTCCCGCATGGACGCCGAGAGGGTGAAGGCAAAGCGAGTGCCCGCGACGGTGATGGAAATTGCTCCTACCCAAGCGGCGAAAGGGGTCGATGTCAAGGCTGCCCAGCTAGAAAGCTTGGAGTTGGGCGGCTTCAGACTGAATCATGCCAACGTTGGTGTTTGGGATTTGCCATTCTCAGTACTTGGGACCGACGTCCTCACTCAACTGCCGGATCCCGTCCGCATCAGCGCTCGGGGGATAGCGTTCGGCGGAAACAAGGTGCCTAAGGCGTGTTCGGGTCGGCTTTTCCGGCAATCGGAGCTGGGAGCGCGTCCCGCGTATTTGTTCATCACCGGCACCTTGGACGGAGTCCCGGAGGAGTTCATGGTCGATACCGGTAGCAATTCGGCCGTGTCGCGTCGCGCACAGAGAGGCGATACGCCCGGCAAGCTGATCGAGGTCATGACGATTTCGGGTCCCTCCAAACTCCAATCGTCATTCGCATCCCAGTCCGTTGGCATAGGTGCGACACCTATGAAGGTGGACGTGCGGGTCGTTTCAGGCGAAGCCGCCCAGGACCTGGTCGTTGGAAACGGATTTTTCGGACCCGGTGGGACCTTGTGGCTGTCTTTTGTCCAGCAAAAGGGCTGCGTGCTGCCAAATGGGGAGGGGCAGTGATGCTTCGGATCCGGCACGTGGCGATCGGTGCGTTTGTCTCTGTGACGGGCCTTGGATTGAACGGATGCGTCGGCTACCAGCCGATGCCAGATGAAAGTGGCCATCTCCACGTCGAATGTCAGGACAACGAGGCCATCTGCGAGACTACTGCATGGAATGCGTGCGATGGCGAATACAGAGTGCTGGAGCGCACGCGAGCTCCTTGGGGCCCCAGTTTCGAAAAGCCCGAGCCAGGCCGAGATCGTGCTTCTTTCACCATGGACGTCCAGTGTGAATGGTGACGCGGCGACGATAGCCATACCTGAAAATTCGACGACCAGGCCTAAGACGCAGAGATCGATCACCTTACTGCGACAGATTGAGGTAAGTACAGCCACGAACAGCACCGTCTCGTTGGCATATTGCCCCGTCGGGGTCGTGATTAAAGCGCGCCGTCGCGGCACGGGTATACTCCGCGCCTTCCGGTCCGGCTCTTCCCCCCGTGCATTTCACTATCACCCGCGCCCACGATGACGATGCCGAGCACTTGTGCGCGATCGAGCGTGCGGCGGTCGAATTGTTCCGTGGGCACGAGGCGTGGCCGTCGTATTCGCAGATGGCCTTGCCGCCGGACATCGTCCGCCAGCTGATCGCGCGTGGCCTGGTCTGGGTCGCTTCGGTGGAAGACGAGGTCATCGGATTCGTCTGCCTCGATACCGATGGCGCCGCCGACGCCATCGGTATCGCCGAGATCGACGTATTGCCCGCCTTCGGTGGCAAGGGTGTCGGCGCCGCGCTGCTTGAGCACGCCTGCGCCTGGGCCCGCGAGGCCGGCTACGCACGCGTCGACCTCGGTACCCTCGCCGACGTGCCCTGGAACGCGCCGTTCTATGCGAAGCACGGGTTCCGGGTGGTCGACAAGCATGCCCCGGTGTTCGCCCGGGCACTCGCGCGCGATCGCGAGAACGGCTTCCCCGACCACCTGCGCGTGTTCATGAGCCGCGAGCTGGAGCCACTGGCCGAGGGCGACTGGACGGTGTGGCCCGCGCCCGCGAAGCTCAACCTGTTCCTGCGCATCGTCGGACGCCGCGAGGATGGCTACCACGAGTTGCAGACCGTCTTCCGTCTGCTGGACTGGGGCGACGAGGTACGCCTGCGCATCCGCGCCGATGGGGCGATCACCCGCCCCACGCCCGTGGCGGGCGTCCCCGAGGACGCCGACCTCACGGTTCGCGCTGCCCGCCTTCTGGCGGCGGAGACCGGTACGGCGCTCGGCGCCGAGATCGCGGTGTCCAAGCGCATCCCGATGGGCGGCGGCCTCGGCGGCGGAAGCTCGGATGCGGCCACCGTCCTGGTCGGGCTGAACACGCTCTGGGGCACCGGCCTGGACGAAGACACCCTGGCGGCGTTGGGCCTGAGGCTTGGCGCCGACGTGCCGGTCTTCGTCCGTGGCCGCTCGGCCTGGGCCGAAGGCGTGGGTGAACGGCTCGTCCCCACGCCGCTGCCACCGCGCTGGTACGTGGTGGTCGACCCCCATGAACACGTTCCCACGGCGGCCCTGTTCGCCGCTCCCGAATTGACACGTAACGCCCCGCAGGCGACAATTTCATCCTTTGTTTCCGGGGATTCGGCGGAAAACGCCTTCGAACCGGTGGTCCGTGCGCGCCATCCGCGGGTGGCCGCGGCGCTCGACTGGCTGGCAGGCTTCGGCCATGCACGCCTGTCCGGCAGCGGCGGCTGCGTTTTCCTGGAAACGAGAACCCACGAGGCGGCGCTTGGCGTCGCCTCGCGCTGTCCCGGGGGCTTCACCGCCCATGTGGCGGCGGGCGTCGATCCTTCGCCGCTGCTTTTGGCGCGGAGCCGGGTCGAGGCGAGGGGAATCGTGTCGTAAGGACGGGTAGGGCCGCGGGCTGCGGCAAAACCATGGCGAGCGGGTCGGCTCGCTGGAACGAATTGTTGGGGCGTCGCCAAGCTGGTTAAGGCACGGGATTTTGATTCCCGCATGCGCAGGTTCGAATCCTGCCGCCCCAGCCACCGTTCGCGGTGGCAAAGACGAACCAACCCACTCTCACGCCAGGAGTTCCTCCGTGGATACGTCCACCCCGATGCTGTTCAGCGGCAATGCGCACCGCGCGCTTGCCGACGATGTCGCCGCCCGTCTCGGCATTCCGCTCGGCAAGGCCCTCGTCGGCCGGTTCAGCGATGGCGAGGCGCAGGTCGAGATCGAAGAGAACGTGCGCAAGCAGGAAGTCTTCGTCATCCAGCCGACGGGTGCGCCCAGCGCGGAGAACCTGTTCGACCTGCTGGTCCTGGTGGACGCGCTCAAGCGCGCCTCGGCCGGCAGTGTCACCGCGGTGATGCCGTATTTCGGCTACGCCCGCCAGGATCGCCGCCCGCGTTCGGCGCGCGTGCCGATCACGGCGAAGCTGGCCGCGAAGATGATCGCCACGGCCGGTGCGGACCGCGTGCTCACGATCGACCTGCACGCGGACCAGATCCAGGGATTCTTCGATATCCCGGTCGACAACGTGTACGCCTCGCCGGTGCTCCTGGCCGACATCTGGCGTCACCACAGCATGGACGACCTGATCGTGGTCAGCCCGGACGTCGGCGGCGTGGTGCGTGCGCGTGCGCTCGCCAAGCGCCTCGACGACGCCGACCTCGCGATCATCGACAAGCGCCGCCCGAAGGCGAACGTGGCCACGGTCATGAACATCATCGGCGACGTGGAAGGCAAGACCTGCGTGCTGGTGGACGACATCGTCGATACCGCCGGCACGCTCTGCGCCGCCGCGGCGGCGTTGAAGGAAAAGGGCGCTCGCAAGGTCGTCGCCTACTGCGTGCATCCGGTGCTCTCGGGTGCCGCGATCGACAACCTGGAGCACTCCCAGCTCGACCAGCTGGTGGTGACCAATACGCTGCCGTTGCGCGACAACGCCCGTAACTGTGCGAAAATCCGCCAGTTGTCGGTCGCGGAACTGCTCGCGGAGACGATCCGCCGCATCGCCTTCGGCGAGTCGGTGAGCTCGCTCTACATCGACTGATAGACCGTTTTTCGGGCTCCCCTGGTCGCGGGGGAGCCCTTTACCCACCGCCGCGAGGCGGTTTACTTGAGGCAACACCATGGCTACCAATCATCAGCTCACGGCCACGAGCCGCAGTGTGGAAGGGAAGGGTGCGAGCCGCCGCCTTCGCATCGCGGGCTACGTGCCGGCGATCGTGTACGGCGCGGGCGAAGCCCCGCAGGCGATCCAGGTCCTTCACAACGACGTGCTGCTCGGCTCGCGTTTCGAGTCGTTCTACTCGTCGGTGATCGAACTGACCGTCGACGGCAAGAAGCAGAAGGTCCTGATCAAGGACTGGCAGAAGCATCCGTTCAAGCAGCTCATGCTGCACATGGACTTCCAGCGCGTGAACGAGAACGAGGCCATCAAGGTCGCCGTTCCGGTGCACTTCCTGAACCAGGAGAAGTCCCCGGCCGGCAAGACCGCCGGTCTGGTGATCTCGCACAACCTGACGGAAGTGACCGTCTCGTGCCTGCCGAAGAACCTGCCGGAGTTCATCGAACTCGACCTGGCCGACCTGAAGGCCGGCGACATCATCCACCTGTCCGACCTCAAGCTGCCGGCCGGCGTGGAAATCCCGGAACTGGGTCTTGGCAAGGAGCACGACGTCGCCGTCGTCACCGTGGCCTCGATCCAGGAAGAAGTCGACCCGGCGACGGCCGCCGAGGGCGGCGAAGCCCCGACCGAAGAGAAGAAGTAATCGGCGCCATGTGGGAGCCGATTCATCGGCGAAAAGCCAACGGAGCGGTGACGCCATGGCGTTCATCGCCGCTGAAGCGGCTCCCACACAAAGCCCCGCCTTAATCCATGGCGACACTTCGTCTTATTGTCGGCCTCGGTAACCCCGGGGCCGAATACGTCAGGACCCGGCACAACGCCGGGTTCTGGTGTGTCGATGCCCTGGCCATGGACCAGGGGGAACGTTGGGCCTTCGACGGCAAGCTGCATGGCGAGACCTGCAAGTTGCGCATCGGGGGCGAAACCGTCTGGCTGCTCAAGCCCGCGACGTTCATGAACAAGAGTGGCATCGCCGTCGCCTCGGCGCTGCGCTACTACAAGATCGCGCCGGAGGAGTGCCTCGTCGCCCACGACGAACTGGACCTCCCGCCCGGCACCGTCCGCATGAAGTTCGATGGCGGCCACGGCGGCCAGAACGGATTGCGCGACATCGTGGCCCACCTGGGCCATGGCAAGTTCCATCGCCTGCGGATCGGCATCGGCCATCCGGGGCACAAGGACAAGGTCACCCCGTGGGTGCTCGGTCGCCCGAACGCGGTCGACGAGGACGCCATCATGCACGGCATCGGGCGCGCGTTCGACGTGCTGCCGCTGGCGCTCGACGGCAAGTTCGACGAGGCGATGAAGCGCCTGCACACGGTCGCCTGACCGCCCCCTACACCTACCGGACACAAGATTCGCCATGGGCATCAAATGCGGCATCGTCGGCCTTCCCAACGTCGGCAAGTCCACCCTGTTCAACGCGCTGACCAAGGCCGGCATCGCCGCGGCCAACTTCCCGTTCTGCACGATCGAGCCGAACACCGGCATCGTTCCCGTGCCCGATCCGCGCCTGGACGAACTGGCCGCCATCGTGAAGCCGCAGCGCGTGATCCCGACCACGATGGAGTTCGTCGACATCGCAGGCCTGGTCGCCGGCGCGTCGAAGGGCGAGGGCCTGGGTAACAAGTTCCTCGCGCATATCCGCGAGACCGACGCCATCGCCCACGTGGTGCGCTGCTTCGAAGACGGCAACGTGATCCACGTGGCGAACAAGGTCGACCCGATCGCCGACATCGAGACCATCGACACGGAACTGGCGCTGGCCGATCTGGAGGCCGTGCTGAAGGCCCTCGACCGCGCCACCCGCTCGGCCAAGGCGAACGACAAGGACGCCCTGGCGAGGAAGCCGGTGCTCGAGAAGCTCGCCAAGGCCCTGGACCAGGGCAGGTCGGCGCGCGCCGCCGGCCTCGACGCCGAGGAAAAGGCGCTCGTCCGCGACATGTTCCTGATCACGATGAAGCCGCTGATGTACATCGCGAACGTCGCGGAAGACGGCTTCGAGAACAACCCGCACCTGGACGCCGTGCGCGCCCGTGCCGTGGAAGAGGGTGCCGAAGTGGTGCCGGTCTGCGCGGCCATCGAGGAAGAGCTGTCTCAGCTGGAAGACGCCGACCGCGACGAGTTCCTCAAGGACCTCGGTCTCGACGAACCGGGCCTCAACCGCGTGATCCGTGCGGGCTACAAGCTGCTCGGCCTGCAGACCTATTTCACCGCCGGCGAAAAGGAAGTCCGCGCCTGGCAGGTCCGCGCCGGCTCCACCGCCCCGCAGGCCGCCGCGGTCATCCACACCGACTTCGAGCGCGGCTTCATCCGTGCCGAAACGGTCGCCTACGACGACTTCATCAAGTTCAAGGGCGAGCAGGGCGCGAAGGAAGCCGGCCGCCTGCGCCTGGAAGGCAAGGAATACCTCGTCAAGGAAGGCGACATCCTGCACTTCCGCTTCAACGTCTGAGCGGAATCCCTGCGAGGAGGAAGCCCTGTGAGAGCCGCTGTGGGAGCCCTTGTGGGAGCCCTTGTGGGAGCCGCTTCAGCGGCGATCCCGCGGCAGCGGGCCAGGGTACGGGCGGCGACGAGACCGGCGCTCCGAGCGAGCGTCGAGTGCCTTGCTAATGGCGGCCCAGGCGACGAGGCCGCTGGCGATGCCCAGGGTCCACAGGATGCCGTGAAGGTCGAGAAACGCGCCGTGGAGCAACTGGCGCGTGGCATTCGCGGCGTCGGTAGCGAACGCGACATCGATCGCGAAGCAAGCCTGTACCGAGAGGACGCCGATCAGGAACAGCAAGGGATAGGGAATGAGCTTGATGATGTCGTCGATGATGAAGATGACATCCAGCACGGGGTTCCACAGAGCGCTCCAGACATCCTGAATCATCGCGGCCCCTCCCCATGGATGGAACGGATCATATCCGCCCCCTCGTCCTTGCTTGGCAAGCGCAATTAAATCGCTTGCAATCTAATATCGACGACCCTATCTTCGCTCTATGAGCAAGAAGTCCCTGCCAGAAGGCCTCGAGCCCCCGCGTACCCTCGACGGGCAGCTGTGCTTCGCGCTGTATTCGGCGAACCTGGCCATGGGCAAGCTCTACCGCCAGTTGCTGGCGAAGCTGGATCTCACCTACCCGCAGTACCTGGTCATGCTGGTGTTGTGGGAAGGCGACGGGATCACCGTCTCCGAACTGGGTGAACGCCTGTACCTCGACTCCGCCACGCTCACTCCCTTGCTCAAGCGCCTGCAATCGGCGGGGCTGGTGCAGCGTACGCGCGGCACGCAGGACGAGCGACAGGTCATCGTCACCCTGACGGACGAAGGCAAGGCACTGCGCGCAAAGGCAGGCCACGTGCCGGAAGAGGTGTTCTGCGCGACCGGCTGCGAGGTCGACGAGTTGGTCGGACTCAAGCGCCAACTGGAGACGTTGCGGTCGAGCCTGATCGACGGCAACAGGAACTGACGCGGCGCCTTCAACCTTCCGGCGCGGTCATCTGCCGCTGCATGTGGTCGAGATACAGGTCGAGTTCCGCCACGTTGGCGAAGACCTCGGCGACGGGCACCGCCTTCACGATGTCGAAGACCTTCTTGACCTGCGGCTGCGGGTTGAGCAGCAGCGTGCGGCCCTCGCGATCGTGCATCTGCTTGCGCAGCTGCGCGAGGCTGCGCAGCCCGGCGCTGCTGATGTATTCCAGCGCCGAGAGGTCGATGACCAGGGTGCCACCGTTGTCGACCAGGGGCGTGATGTCGTGCATCGCCTCGTCGAACGCGGCGAACGTCGCGGCATCGAGCCGCCCTTCGAGCCACACGGTGCTGCGGTCGGTGGTCGGGCTTTCGCTGCGGACGATCAGGGTCATGTGGCGGGCTCGTCGAAAGGGTCGAAGCGGATGACGACACGATTGCCGTGTGCGTCGCGTGCATAGTGGAAGTCGCTGGCGATGCTGCGGGCCAGGTGCAGCCCGAGGCCGCCGATATCGCGGCGGGCGATGTCCCCCGGGAGATGGGGGAGATCGTGCTGAAGCGGGTCGAACGCCATGGCATCGTCGCGCAATTCCAGGTGGACCGCATCGGCCTCGATCCGGAGCGTGATCTCGATGCTGCCATCGCGCCCGTCCGGGTAGCCATGGCGCACCGTGTTCACCAGAAGTTCCTCGAGTACCAGGCGCACGTCCGCACGGCAGGCGGGATCGACCTCGGCACGGTCCAGCGTGCCTTCGGCACGGTCCAGCGCGAGGAACACGTCCTCGAGCCGATTAGGAATGCGCAACCGCATCGAGGCGGACTCCCTCGGCGCCGCTGTCGTGCCAGGTGAGCGCGAGCAGTGCGATGTCGTCGTAGGCGGGAGCCCCGTCCACATAAGCATCGACGTCGCCGAGGATGCGCTCCACGTAGGCTTCCGGCGCGGCGCCTTCCTCGATGCGCGCGACACTGTCCAGGATCGCGTGGGTGCCGTAAAGGCGCTGGTTTCCCGCATGCGCCTCGCTGACGCCATCGGTGTACATGAGCAAGGTATCGCCCCCTAGCAGCGTAAGTACGCGTACAGGGTAGCGCGCTTCGCGGTCCAGGCCGAGCGCCGGCCCGGTTTCGACATCCACCAGGATGGCGCTGCCCCCGGCGTGCAGCACCGGTTGTTCGTGGCCGGCGCTGGCCAGCGTGAGCAGTCCGGTCTCGGTTTCGACGACACCACAAAGCAGGGTGACGAACATGCAGGTGTCGTTGCCCTTGCAAAGCTCCCGGTTCAGCGCACCCAGGATGTCGCTGGGCGAGCGGGCGTGGGTGGCGAGGGTGCGCGCGAGGGTGATCGTGCGCGCCATGAACAGCGCGGCGGGGATGCCCTTGTCCGAGACATCGCCCACCATGACGCAGACGTGCCGCGCGCCGAGGGTGAAATAGGTGTACAGGTCGCCGCCCACCGCGCTCGCCGGGCGCAGCGCGGCATGCAGCTCGATCCTGCCGTCGGCCGCCAGCCAGTGCGGCTCGGGGATCAGGGCCAGCTGGATCTGCCGGGCGATCTCCAGTTCGCTGGTCATGCGCTCCTGCTCGCGGGCGATGCGCTTGGCGGAGTCGATATGGCCGGCCAGCTGATGGCGCATCTGGTCGAAGGCTCGCGTGAGGCGGCCCACCTCGTCGTTGCGTCTTAGCTGGGGCAGGGCGAAATCGAGTTCGCCGCGCGCGACGTCCTCGACGCGATCGGAAAGCACCACGAGCGGAGCCATCAGGCGCCGTGTGATGACCAACGCGATGAGGGACACGCCGGCCAGGGCGAGCACGCCGAGGAGAATATCGACCGAGTAAGTCTGGCGAAGGTCCGCCAGGACTTGCCGCTCGGGCATGGTCAGGCCGAACGTCCAGGTCGTGCCGGGGATCGGCACGAAATAGACCCATACCGGCTCGCTCACGCGACCGCCCATCTCGGGCGTGATCCTGGCGGGATTGCGCCGCTCGGCAATGGCCGCGAGCAGCGGCTTGCTGCCGCGCGTGCCGATGTACGACGTCCAGTCATGGGCGAGGAATTCGCCGCTGGCGTCGATCACGAAGGCCGAGGCGTGGTCCGGCTTGTTCAGCTCCCCCAGCAGTTGCTGCAACCAGCCGAGGCTGATGGTGGCGTCGGCCACGCCGATGACGGACCCGGCCTTGCCGGGAATGGCGACGGAATAACCCACCAGGGGGTCGCTGCGGTCCACCGAATGGAAGGGTGCCTGCCAACACCCACGCTCGCAGTTCAGTCCGCGGACGAACCAGGGTGCCCGCCAGTACAGCTCGGGGTCGGCCAGGCGGCTGCCCATGCCCAGCTTGCCATCGATCGCGCGGCGGGCCACCGGTGCGTCCTCGTCGCGGGGCGCATCCGTGTTGAGCGGGATGAACGCGGCGGTGATGTCGACCAGCTCCGGATTGACCGCGAGGGTGTCCCTGATCAGGGCGGGGGCTTCGTCCCTTCGCGTGCCCAGGATGCCGGCGAGAACCTGGGACACCTTGGCGACACCGTCGATGCGGCCTTTTATGCGAGTCGCAGCCCAGCCTGAGACGGCCGCGGCCTCGCGCTCCGTCTGCTTGAGTATCTGTTCCCGGGTATGCGACAGCATCAGCCCGCCTGTGACCACCAGGACGATCGCCGACCCCAGGAGAACGCCCAGGGCGAGCCGCGAGGCGACGCTGCGAAGGACCATAGAGGGCTCCAGTGGGCTATGCCTCGGAATCTATGCCGCCCCGGGCGGCCCCACAAGCCGCCGGAGCGTCATAATGTGATCTTTTCCCAGACAGGTAAGGGCATGTCCGGTACCCAGCGCGAGGTCGAATTCCGTTTCCTGGCCCAACCGACCGATGTGAACTTCGGTGGCAAGGTCCATGGCGGCATGGCGATGAAATGGCTCGACCAGGCAGGTTACGCCTGTGCGGTGGGCTGGAGTGGCGCCTATTGCGTCACCGCGTCGGTCAGCGGCATCCAGTTCCTCGCCCCCATCCTGATCGGCGACCTGGTCACGGTGCGGGCACGGCTGATCCATACCGGCACCTCGAGCATGCACCTCTCGGTGGACGTGCTTGCGCGCGACCTGCGCAGCGGCGAAGAACGCCTGGCCACCAGCTGCGTGATGGTCTTCGTGGCACTGGACAAGCCCGACGGCGGCAAGCCCACGGCGGTGCCGCCGTGGACGCCCGTGGAGGAGAAGGATCGGCGCCTCCAGGAATACGCGCTCAGGCTGATGGAAATGTCGCGCGCGATGGAGCCGCTGGTCCGCGCCACCCGCGAGGCCTGAATCGCCGACAGGTCGGCTCCCACCGCGGGTTACTTCTGTCTCTTATACACATCTCCGAGCCCACGAGACC
>NZ_JBPGXU010000115.1:0-11748 GCF_056755675.1 Luteibacter sp. KNZ12-1A
AGATGTGTATAAGAGACAGGCCCAGGGGGTTACAACGGCTCCAGCCAACCCCAGCGGTCGGCGGTCTTGCCGGTGAACAGGCCGAAGTAGAGTTCCTGGAGGCGGCGGGTGATCGGGCCGCCCTTGCCGCTGCCGACCTTCTTGCCGTCCACGGATCGGATCGGCGTGACTTCGGCCGCCGTGCCGCACATGAGGATTTCGTCGGCGAGGTAGAGGTACTCGCGCGGCAGGTCGCGTTCGACCACGTCGATGCCTTCCTCGCGTGCCAGTGTCATCAGCGTGTGGCGGGTGATGCCGGTGAGGATCGAGGCGCTGGCCGGCGTGGTGTGCAGCACGCCGTCGAAGACCAGGAAAAGGTTCTCGCCCGCGCCTTCGCTGAGCAGGCCCGTCGAGGCCAGCGCGATGCCTTCACCGAAGCCCAGGCGGCGCGCCTCGCGCGCGATCAGCTGGCCGGAAAGGTAGTTGCCACCGGCCTTGGCGCCGGCGGGGATCGTGTTGGGTGCGAAGCGCTGCCAGCTCGATACGCAGGCGTCGATGCCGTTTTCCAGCGCCTCTGGCCCGAGATAAGGGCCCATGGGCCACGTCGCCACGGCCACGTCGGTGGGGCATTCGGCCGAGAGGCCGAAGCCGCCCAGGCCGCGGAAGGCCACGGGGCGCAGGTAGGCGGCCTTGAGGTCGTTCTTCTTGATGACGTCGCGGCAGGCATCGGCCAGCTCGTCCACCGAGTACGGGATCTCGATGTCGTAGATCTTCGCCGAGAGGAAGAGGCGCTTCAGGTGGTCGGTGAGGCGGAAGATGGCGGCGCCATCGGGTGTCTCATAGCTGCGGATGCCTTCGAACACCGACGAGCCATAGTGCAGCGCGTGCGCCATCACGTGGACGGTGGCCTCGCGCCAGGGCTTGATCTGCCCGTTCTGCCAGATCCAATCGGGGTAGTTCTGCGACATGGGTACGCTCCGGAGGGGACCGCCCATGATAACGGGTACGGCCGCCGCCCACATGGCGCGTCGCGTCAGTGCGGCGGCGGATGGGGCTTCCGTCTCAGCCCGGGGGCCGCAGCCACAGGCAGCCGGAATCCCTTACCACGCCAAAATGCGCGCGGCGGGTCGATCCATCGCCCCCCGGGCCCGCGGTCACCGCATCGAGGCCGCCGCCTTCGCTGCCTTCGAGCGAGACCAGGGGTTGCCGTACCAACAGTTCCATGGAGCGCAGGCTGTCGACCGTGCCGCCGCTGCCGTAGCCGTTCCACAGGATCAGGCCGCCGATGCGGTTAGCGCTGCGGGAGGCGAAGGCTTGCGCCACGCCGTCGCGTAACTCGGCGAGATCCTTCGCGCAGAGCAGGCCGGCGGAGGGGCCGTCCGCCGCGGCCGCCCATGCGGAGGACACCGCCGCAGGCATGACGGACGTGGCGCCAACGCTGGTGCATGGCTGGTCGCTGAAGACGGGGCGGCCATCGGGTCCGACACAGCGATGGATCGCGGTCTGCGCGGCGGCGGGCAGGGCGAGGAAAAGCAGCAGGAGCAGGACGATGGCGCGGATCACGGAGCGGAACACGGTGGCGAGCGGTGCGCCATCATCTCCGGGGGCGCCTCACCAAAGGGTGATGGCGTGCACGTTTATCGCGCGGCGAGCCGCTCCAGCACGGAGGTCGTGGCCCGCGCGCGGTTGATCGTGTAGAAGTGCAACCCGGGCGCACCGCCGTCGAGCAGGCGCTGGCACAGTTCCGCCACCACCTCGGCACCCAGGTCGCGCACCGCGGCCGCGTCGTCGCCGTGGGCTTGCATGCGCTTCACGATCCAGCGAGGGATTTCCGCACCACATTGCTCGGAGAACCGGCGCAACTGGCTGAAATTGGCGATCGGCATGATGCCCGGCACGATCGGCACCTGCACGCCCAGCTTCGCCACGTCGTCCACGAAACGGAAGTAGGCATCGGCGTTGAAGAAGTACTGCGTGATCGCGCCATTGGCGCCCGCGTCGACCTTGGCCTTGAAGTGCCTGAGGTCGGTCAGCGCATTCTCGGCCTGGGGATGGGTTTCCGGATAGGCCGCGACCTCGATATGGAAATGGTCACCGCTGTGTTCACGGATGAAGGCGACCAGCTCCGCCGCGTAGCGGAAGTCGCCAGGGGTGGCCATGCCGGAAGGGAGGTCGCCGCGCAGGGCGACGATGCGGCGACAGCCGGTGGCCTTGTAGGTGTCCAGCAACGCGGCGATCTCGGCCTTCGTGCCACCCATGCAGGACAGGTGTGGCGCCACCGAAAGGTCGTGCTCGGCACGCAGGCGCTTCACCGTGTCGTCCGTGTAGCTGAGCGTCGACCCGCCCGCGCCGAAGGTCACCGACACATAGTCCGGCGCGTGCGCCTTGAGGCGGACGACCGCCGCATCGAGCTGTGCGCGCTGTTCGTCGGTCTTGGGCGGGAAGAATTCGAAGCTGATGGCGGGCATGGGCGATCTCGCGTGGATGCCCGCAGTATAAATATCTTTCCATCCAGATGGAAAGATGTCCGTGACATTCGAGGGGGCGCCGATTCAGTCCAGCGGCCTCACCCAGATATTCCGGAAGCTGATGGGCTGGGAGTGGTCACCGTGCGCCTGTAGCTTGATGGGCGCATCGGCATAGGCCTTGTACCTGGGCTTGCCGATGTAGAAGGTCTCGCCGGAAAGCTCGGTGTGGTTTTGCACGAGCACGCCGTTATGGAACAGCGTGACGTACGCCGGCGATTTCACCGAGCCGTCGGCGGCGAAGACCGGCGCCGTCCAGACGACGTCATAGCTCTGCCATTCGCCCGGGCGCCGCGCCGCGTTTACGAGGGGCGCCGTCTGCTTGTATATGCTCGCGGCCTGTCCGTTGACGTAGGTCTTGTTTTCCCACGAATCCATGATCTGGATTTCATAGCCCTCGTCGCCGGGGCCCGTGGAGGCGAGAAAGAGTCCGCTGTTACCGCGTGCCTGGCCTTCACCGGTGATGTCCTTCGGTATCCGCCATTCCAGGTGCAGCTGGTAGTTGCGGAAACGTCGCCGCGTCTGGATGTTGCCGGTGGCCTTGTCGACGGTGACCACGCCGTCGTGCACTTTCCAGCGGGCGGGAGAGTGATCCTTCGACGCCTCCCAGCCGGAAAGGTCACGACCATCGAAGAGCACGACCGCATCGGAAGGCGGCATGTTTTCCTTCGCTCCCGGCGTGACGAGCCTGGGCACCGGCTCCCATTGCTCCGTCGCCTTCGGATCGTCCTGCGCCCATGCGCACTGCGAGCCGACGAAGACGAGGGTGAGGAAGGCAAGAGTTGTCGAGCCGAAGTGTTTCATGGGTATTCCGGGGCAAGAGGTCATACCGCGCACGTCCTGAATGCCTCGGCGAACGAGTCGAAGGGATCCGGGCGAGACGGCATGAATTCATGCGCGATGAAGCCCCGGTAGTTCAGGTCCGCGATGGCCATGGCGATCGCACGGTAGTTGAGTTCCTGCGTGCCGTCGATGTCGTGGCGGCCGGGCACGCCGCCGGTATGGAAGTGACCGATCCACTGGATGTTGTCGCGGATGGTGCGGATCACGTCGCCTTCCATGATCTGCATGTGATAGATGTCGTAGAGCAGCTTGACGTTGGGTGAGTCGAGGCCTTTGACCACCGCCACGCCGAAGGCGGTGCTGTCGCCCTGGTACCCATGGTGGTCCACCTTGCTGTTCAGCAGTTCAAGGCAGAGCGTGATGCCGTTCTCCGCCGCGTACGGTGCGATCTTCGACAGCCCGGCGATGCAGTTGTCGATGGCCCGCCGATCGTCGATGCCGTCCTTGCGGTTGCCGAACATGGTGATCAGGTTGGTCACGCCTGCGCGCTTGGCGAGGGGAATCGTGGTCTCGATTTCCTCGATCAGCGTGGCATGGTTCGCCGGATCGTTGAAGCCCATTTCGATGAAATTGTCCCGCCTGGAGGGATAGCCCATCGATACCGCCATCCCGTTGCCCGTTACCACCGACCATTCGTCCGCATGGAGAAGATCGACGCCGACGAAGCCGATGGCCTTCAGGCGCTTGCATAGCTCGGGAAGAGGCGCCTTGGATGTCCAGCGGCTCAGCGACTGCCTCAATCGCCCGCCAGGAGCCCTCGGCGAACTGGTTTTTCCGGCGGTGCTGGCGGAAGCGAGCAGGGGCGCCGCTCCCACGACCGCCGCGGCGGTGGCGAGGCGGCCCAATGCGCTACGGCGGCCGAGGTCGGTCGTGTCTTCGGGCGTGCTCATTCGAGCCCCAGGATCTGGCGGTTGAACCTAACGTCGCTGCCTGTCGAAGCGAAATCGTCGAAGGCACGCTCGGTCACCTTGATGATGTGGTCGCGGATGAAGGGAGCGCCTTCCTTCGCGCCCTGCTGCGCATCCTTGATGCAGCACTCCCATTCGAGCACCGCCCAGCCCGGATAGTCGTATTGCGCGAGCTTGCTGAAGATCGCACCGAAATCGATCTGCCCGTCGCCAAGCGAACGGAAACGCCCGGGGCGGTCGATCCAGTTCTGGTAGCCGCCATAGACGCCGGAGCGTCCGCTGGGCCGGAACTCGGCGTCCTTCACGTGGAAGGCGCGAATGCGTTCGTGGCAATGGTCGATGAACCGCAGGTAGTCCATCTGTTGCAGGACCATGTGGCTTGGATCGAAGAGGATGTTGGCGCGCGGATGGTGGTCGACCGCGTCGAGGAATCGCTCGAAGGTGGCGCCGTCGTGCAAGTCCTCACCGGGATGGAGTTCATAGCAGACGTCGACACCGACCTCGTCGAAGGCATCGAGAATCGGTTTCCAACGCTTGCCGAGTTCCGCGAAGGCTTCGTCGACGAGCCCTGCCGGACGCTGCGGCCATGGATAGAACAGGTGCCAGGCCAGCGCGCCGGAGAACGTCGCATGCGCGGTCAGGCCGAGGTTCCTGCTTGCCGTGGCCGCGAGCTTGAGTTGCCGTACCGCCCACTCCTGGCGCTGCTGCGGATGGCCACGTAGCGCCGGGGGAGCGAAACCGTCGAACAGGCGGTCGTACGCGGGATGCGACGCCACCAGTTGCCCTTGCAGGTGCGTGGACAGTTCGGTCACCGCCAGGCCGTGTTCGGCGAGCATGCCTGTGATGTCGTCGCAGTACGTCTTGCTCGCCGCCGCCTGCTCCAGGTCGAACAGGCGGCGGTCGTTGGATGGGATCTGGACCCCGACGAAAGAGAGCGACGACGCCCAGCGGGCGATGTCGGGCAGCGTGTTGAACGGTGCCTCGTCCGATGCGTACTGGGCGAGGAAGATGCCTGGACCCTTGAGTGTCTTCATGTCAGATCTTCAGTTCGGTCTCTACTGCCCAGGCCCTGCCGTTGCCCGCTTCGGCCAACGGGATATCGCCTTTCCAGGCGCCGGGGACGGGGGCGTACTGGAGCACCTGGGTGCAACCCGGCTGCGACAGGAAGAAACCCAGCATCGCGAGCTTCTTGCTCATCAGCACGAAATCGGCCGCGGGCGCCGGCTTGCCGCCCCTGGGCACGGCCAACGCTTCGGCATGCAGCCTGGTCACCAGCGCCTTGCGCTGCGCATCGTCGAGCTGGAGGAAGGGCTTGCCGGCGGCTTTCTCGAAGGCGGCCATGGCGCCGAGGTAGCGCGTCCGGTCGGCCTTGGTGTAGACGGCCACGAACATCTGGTCGATGAACAACGGCACGCCCACATCGACCGCTCCGGGGGTATCGGTACGCGGGATCACGATGTCCGACACGGCGCCGACCAGGCTGTACCGCGCCGGATCGAAGAACTGTGGCTTCGCATCCGGCTTCTGCGACGTGGCGTGCGCGTCGAACACCGCCAGCAAGGACGGGCCCGCGATGGCGCCGACGGCCAGCGCGGACATGCTTCTCAACCATTCGCGACGATTCATGACGAGATCCTCAGAGGTTGCCGCGCTTGAGTTCTTCCACGGCGTGGTTGGCCGCGCGTGCGGTCAGCGCCATGTAAGTGAGGGACGGGTTCTGGCAGGCGGACGAGGTCATGGCCGAGCCGTCGGTCACGAAGACATTCTTGCAGGCGTGCATCTGGTTCCAGCCATTGAGCACCGAGGTCTTCGGATCGCGGCCCATGCGTGCGGTGCCCATTTCATGGATGCCGGCGCCGACGTTGGCCTTCATCTTGAAGGAATTCACTTCGCGATAGCCGGCGGCGGCGAGCATCTCCATCGCGTCGTCGATGATCGCCTTGCCGAGCATGATTTCATTTTCCTGGTGCGCGGCATCGAAATTGAGGACGGGCAGGCCGTACTTGTCCTTGCGGTCGCGGTCGAGCGTCACGAAGTTCTTGTGCGAGGGCAGCATTTCGCCGAAGCCCATCATCGAGACATACCAGGGACCGGGGGATTGGGCCGCGCGCTTGAGCTCTTCACCCAGCACCTGCTGGTCGACGAGGCGAGTCCAGTCCTGGCGGCCAGCGCCGCCCTGGAAGCCGAAACCACGCAGGTACTTCTGCTTGTCCTTGCCGATGTTGCGATAGCGGGGAATGTAGAAGCCGTTGGGGCGTCGGCCGGAGTAATAGCGGTCCTCATGGCCGTCGACCGTGGCGCGTGCGCCGGTGCCGAACAGGTGGTCCATGATGTTGTGGCCGAGTTCGCCGCTGTCGTTGCCGAAGCCGTTGGGGAAGCGGCTCGACGTCGAGTTCAGTAGGATGTGCGAGGTGCCGAAGGTGGACGCGCACATGAAGATCACCCGGGCGAAGTATTCGGTCTGGTGACCGGTCTCCGCATCCAGTACGCGCACGCCGGTGGCCTTGCCCTTGTCGTTGTCGTAGATCAGCTCGTAGACGATGGCGTTGGTCACCATCGTCATGTTGCCCGTGCGCTCGGCGGAAGGCAGGGTAGACGAGTTGCTGCTGAAGTAGCCGCCGAAGGGACATCCACGCATGCACAGGTTGCGATACTGGCAGGTCGCGCGTTGCGGGCTCTGGTTGTGTTTCAGCGGTGCGGAGAGGTTGGCGGTGCGGCCGATGATGAGCTTGCGGTCGAACTTGTCGTCCAGCTTCGCCTGGAAGTCCTTTTCGACGCAGTTGAGCTCCATGGGTGGCAGGAAATCGCCATCCGGCAGCTGGGCCAGGTGATCGGTGTTGCCGCTGACCCCGATGAAATGCTCGACGTGGTCGTACCACGGCGCGAGGTCTTCATAGCGGATCGGCCAATCCACGCCTACGCCTTCCTTGCCGTTCGCCTCGAAGTCCATCGGGCTGAGGCGATAGCTCTGCCGGCCCCACATCAGCGAACGTCCACCGACGTGGTAGCCGCGGAACCAGTCGAACGGCTTGGTTTCCTCGTACGGGTTGTCGATGTCGTCGGCGAACCAGTGTTTGGTGGACTGGGTGATGCCGTAGAACGAGGGGCGCGTATGCTTGGGCCACCGAGCGATGTCTTCCTGCGTCGGTTCGTCCCCGTAGGGCAGTTCCCACGGTGCCTTCATGGCCGTGGGGTAATCGCCGTGCTTGACCATCGGGCCGCGGTCGAGCACGAGCGTCTTGAGGCCCTTCTCGGTGAGTTCCTTGGCGGCCCAGCCACCGCTGACGCCAGTACCGACGACGATGGCGTCGAATGTGTTCTTTCCCATGCCTTTCCCTTCAGCGCAACGGGCGCAGGTAGTCGTAATCGACGCGCGCGGCGTCGAGCGGGCTCATGCGGGCGTACGGGCCTTCCTGTTCGACGAAGCAATGCTTCAGTCCGGAGGTGTCGGCTGCCGCCATGATCGGTTTGTAGTCGAGCTTGCCGTGGCCGAGTTCGGCGCCCGGGTAATCCTTGTGATCGCCGCGCAGGAAATCCTTCGCATGCATCAGCGGGATGCGACCCGGGTTGGCTTTGAAGTAGTCGGCCGGATTCTTGCCGCCGGCGGCGACCCAACCGCAGTCGAGTTCGAACTGCACGAGCTTCTTGTCCGTTTCCTTCAGCAGTACGTCGTAGAACACCTGCCCGCCGCCCACGTCGGTGAACTCGGCGTGGTGGTTGTGATATGCGTACTGGAGGCCGGCCTTGTTGGCCTTCTCACCCAGGCGGTTCGCATACTCGGCCGTGCGCTTGGCGTCGTCGAGCGAATAAGACGGTTCGCCCGGCTTGTTCGCTTCCTTCTGCATGATCGAGGGCAACATGCTGCTGACGATGTACCGGGCGCCGAGCGTATGCGCGGCTTCGATGCCGGCCTCGAAACCGAGGCTGTCGAAGTGCATGCTCGGGCAGCCCAGGCCGGCTTCCTTCAGTTGATCGCGCAGGGTCGCGGCCGTGCTGGTGACGATGGCTTCGATCTCCGTATAGCCGATCGACTTCAGGGTGTGGAGCGTACCGACGGGGTCGTTCTTATAGGCGTCGAGCACCATGTAGAGCTGGATGCCCAGTCCCTTGCCCTTCGATGCGGCGGCAAGTAGCTTTCCCGGTGCGCCGAGGCCGAGCCCCAACACCGTGCCACACAGCGCGGAACGCGCGAGGAACTGCCTGCGATTCATCATGAACGGTTCTCCCGAATCAGGGGGTGACGGCGACGGCGGCGTCCGCGGTGGCCTTGCGGTCTTTGAAGAGCACGACGAAGAGGGCGAAAACGAAGGCGGCGAAGGCGCCGGCAATGAGCCAGATGGCGTGCCAGTCGTGCGTCGCGTCGCTTCGCGTATAGGTTTGGACCACCACGCCGGACAGCCATGAACCGACGAACATGCCCAGGCCGTAGGTCAGGAAGGTGATCAACCCCTGCGTTGCCGCGCGCAGCGCGGGCGGGGCTTCACGGTCGATGTAGATCTGGCCCACCACGAAGAAGAAGTCGAAGCAGACGCCGTGCAGGATGATGCCCAGCCAGAGCATCCACATCAGCTCTCCGGTGCCGCCAAAGGCGAACATGGCATAACGCAGCACCCAGGCGAGCATGCCGACGGCGAGCATCCACTTCACGCCCAGGCGCCGGAAGAACCACGGAATGAGGAGCATGAAGAACAGCTCCGACATCTGCCCGCCGGTCATCTTGCCGGCGGCGTTGGCCACGCCGGCCTCGTTGAGGAACAGGTTGGTGAACGCGTAGTAGAACTGCAGCGGGATGCAGATCAGGAACGAGGCGAGGGCGAACACCGCCATCGAGCGCCCACGGAGCAGGTGCAGCGATTCGAGCGGCAGCGCATGGCGCATCTCGAAGCGCGTATGGCGCGCCAGCGGCGGCGTCGGGGGCAGGGTGAAACAGTAGCCCGCCATCACGACCGAAAGGCCGGCCGCCAGGAGAAGGGGAGATGCCGTGGCTTCCACGCCCCACGCACCGACGACCAGGCCCACCACGATCCAGCCGATGCTGCCGAACACCCGGATGGCACCGAATTCTTCCTGCGGGTCCTTGATGTGGCGCATGGCGAGCGAGGCGGTGAGAGCCAGGGTCGGCATGTAGCAGAGGCTGTAAGCCAGCAGGGGAGCGTATACCAGCGCGAACGTGGTCTGTTGCGCGGCGACCGCGAGCAGGACGGCGCCAATGAGGTGCAACAGGGTGAGCACCCGGCGCGTGTCGAAGAGGCGGTCGGCGAGCAACCCCACGAACAGCGGCGAGATGATCGCGCCGATGGCGGTGGTGCCCGCGACGGCACCGATTTCCGTGCCGGTGAAATGCAGCGTCTTGCCGAGCCAGGTGCCGACGGTGACGTACCATGCGCCCCAGATTCCGAATTCGAACAACATCATCACTCTAAGGCGCCATTTCATCCGCGTTTCCTCGTTGTACGTGTGGGCTCGAAAGGGTCTTCGATCGACTGCCATGCGCCCCCGGCGGCATGGCTCTTGAGCATGGCGTCCACCAGGAGGCTATTGCGGTAGCCGTCGGCGAACGTGGACAGCGCGATGGGTTTCGCTTCCGGCGTGGCGCCCTGGCGGATCCACGCGTAGGCGTCGGAGATCACGTTGCGGAACGCGTCCGCCCAGGCCTCGGGATGACCAGCGGGCAGGTGTGCATAAGCCCGGGCGGAAGGGTCCAGGAGCGCGGGATCGCGCGTGAGCGTCGTGTTCGCCTTCGCGTGATGCCCGATCCAGAGTTCGTTGGGTTGTTCCTGGCGCCACGCTACCGAGCCTTCGCGTCCGTTGACCTCCAGGCGAAGGTCGTTCTTGTGGCCGGGGAGCACCTGGCCGACGGTGACGCAACCGCGCGCACCGTTGTCGAAACGAAGCAGCACGCTGGCCAGGTCTTCGCTGGTGATTTCACGTGGTTTCCCGGCGGTCGCCGCCGCGCCCGTGAAGGCTTTCGTCGAGGCGTCCGGTGCTTCGCGCACGGGCACCACCGTGTGCAGGTCGGCCAGTACCGCGGCGATGCGCGCGCCCGTCACGTGCTCGGCCAGGTCGCACCAGTGCGAGCCGATATCCCCGAGCGCGGAACTGGCACCGCCCAGCTTGGGGTCCAGGCGCCACGTGTAAGCGCGCTCATCGGTGAGCCAGTCCTGCAGGTAGCAACCGTGCACGAACACGCTCTTGCCGATCTCGCCCTTGGCGATCATCGCGCGTGCCTGCTGCACGAGCGGATAGCCTCGGTAGTTGAACGTGACGACATGAGCGAGATTCGCGTCGCGCGCGGCCTCGTAAAGCTCTCGCGCTTCCTGCATCGTGGCGGCCAGGGGTTTGTCGGAGATCACGTGCTTGCCGGCGCGCAGCGCCGCCAGCGAGACTTCACGGTGCAGGTGATTCGGCGTGGTGTTGTGCACCACGTGCACAGCGGGATCGGCCAGCAGTTCCCGGTAACCCGCATAAGCCTGGCCGGCATTCAACTCGCGTGCCCGTTTTTTCGCGGATTCGAAGCTGGAGCCGGCGATGCCGACCACCTCGACGTCGCCCAGGCGCCGTACGGCATCGAGATGATGCGCGGCGATGAAGCCGGGGCCGACGAGTCCCATGCCGAGCCTCATCGGTCGATGGTCCTGCCGCTTTTCGATATCGACTGGCTTGCCATGGCTTCCCTCAGCGACCTCTTGCCGCCGAAAATGTATTCGATTACATCCCTGTGGCATGCGGACCAGAAGGCTTTCGCCTGCTTCGAATCCGTGATTTCCCCGGGCCGCCCATCGTCGAGAGCCCTGAACATGCCAAGATATGTATCAGACGGGTGAAGAAGCCTGCAACGGTTTTATGTAATCCATTACATTGCAATGCAACATATTCAAAGCGTCGCCGGCTGTTATCGTGCGGAACGCCTCGGGCAGGCAAAGGGATGGAAAACGCGTGAGTACAGAGGAATCCAGGCGAAAGCGGAAAGGCGGCAATGGCCAGCGCACCGATGTTGCGCCGCAGCCCATCCGCGTGCGCACGGTGAAGGAAATCGCCGCCATCGCAAAGGTTTCAGTGGCAACCGTTTCGCGCGCACTGCAACGGCCTGAAATCGTGAGCGAGAAAACGCGTCAGCGCATCCATGAGGTCGTCAAACGTCTCGGCTATACGCCCAACGCGCTTGCGCGCAACCTGCGGACCGCGCGGACGCGGCTGATCGTCGCCCTGCTTCCCGACATCGCCAACCCGTTCTTCTCGGAAGTGATCCGAGGTATCGAGCAGGTCGCCTACGAGAATGGGTACTCCGTGCTTCTGGGCGAGACGCAGAGCAGTCTCGTGCGCGAACAGGCCTATGCCGACATGGTCGCGGCCCGGCAGGCCGACGGCATCATCACCATGTTCCATCGCGTGCCGGCGATCCCCATCGAGGGCCGTCTGCCGCTCGTCAACGCCTGCGAATACGTCAAGGACAGCGCCATATCGAGCGTGTACGTCGACAACGTCGCGGGGGG
>NZ_JBPGXU010000116.1:0-11619 GCF_056755675.1 Luteibacter sp. KNZ12-1A
AGCCAGAGGCAAGCACCCATCGCCGACAGGGTCGGCTCCCACCAGAGGATCACGGGATCGCCGACAAGGTCGGCTCCCACAAAAAAAGGGCCGCCCGGATGGGCGGCCCTTTTCGCGTTCGCGTCGCCGGAGCGACGCTCGGCAGGTCTTACAGGCTGAAGTCGTACTGCACCATCAGACGCAGGTAGCGCGGCGTCTGGTAGTACGTCGGCACGCGGTAGGTCGTGCTGTAGTACGTCTGGTCGGCGCCGTTCTCGGCGATTTCGCTGATCGCGGTGGGCTTGTCGTTGTTGAACGCGTTGATCAGGTCGAGCTGAACCGTCAGGCCCTTGGCGTAAGCCGGGGTGTAGACGACGTTCGGGCTGACCGACCAGGTCCACGGCAGGCGCTTGGCACGGCCACGGCCCGAGATCTTGCCTTCGCAGTAGAAGAACTCGGAGTTGTAGCTCGGGATGCCGCCGACCGTCTCGTCACCGCCGCCGAAGCAGCTGGTCGGACGACCCGATTCGAGCAAGCCGTTCACACCGACCGACCATTCCGGCGTGATCTTGTAGCCGCCGTAGATCTTGAAGCTGTGGCGACGATCGTTCGGGAGGTAGCCGGTCGCGCCGACCATCAGTTCCGGATAGTCGAACGCGCTGGTCGTGCCGGTGTCGTCCTGGCCGTTGTCCGACTTCACGAGGCCTTCGGTGTTGCCGCGGTTCTTCGACCAGGTGTACGACGCATTGACGTACCACTTGTCGGTCGCCTTCTCGGCCGAGAGCGTGACGGCTTCGTACGTGCGCTTGGCCTTCTCGCCGAACGCGGTGCCCGGGATGGACACGTTGCGCAGGACACCGCTGCCGTCGAGGTCGACGTCGATGTTGACCTTGCTGCCCGGATTGTAGATGAAGCAGCCCGGCATGGTCGCCGGCGGGGTGAACTGGTCGCCATTGGCGTCCATGTCCAGGCCCAGGGACTTGCCGTAGGCATAGAACGGACGCCAGTCGCAGGTGTCGTCGATGGCGTTGTTGAGCTTGCGGTACGTCGCCTTCGCGCCGACGACCCAGTCGTTGAGGAACTCGTTGTCGCTGGTGATGCGATGCTGGAAGCCGAGGATGAATTCATCCTGCGAGTACGGCTTGAGGTCCTTGGTGGCGACCGAGCGCGGGTCCGGCGTGCTGCCGTTCTCGCCGTTCACGATGGACTGCCCGCTGAGCGGCGCGCCCAGGGTCGGAACGCCCGTGACCGGATCGATCGACGAATACGAGAAGTTCTGGATCGTGTAGTACGAGGCGGTCGCGGCGCGCAGGGCGACGTTCGCAGCGATCGGCAGCGAGTAGCGGCCGGCCGTACCGAAGATCTTCGTCGTGGAGTCGCCGAACAGGTCCCACGAGAACCCGAGGCGCGGCTGCCAGATGTTGCCCTGGCGGACGAAGTTCTCGGCGGCGCCGTTCTTGTTGTTGAACGAATCGTTGCGCACGCCGATGTAGGCGAGGAACTTGTCGGTCACCTGCCAGTTGTCCTGCAGGTACCAGGACTTCTGGTCGATCGCGACCGAACCGCCCGTGCGGTAGTTGTACTGCGACACGTAATCGGTGCCCGCGGCATTCGTGCGGTAGTAGTACAGCGCGCCACCGGCGTAGCTCTGGCCGGCGTCGGACTTCCACTTCTCACGCGAATAACCGCCGGCGATGTCGTGGTCGCCGATCTTCCAGTCGAGGTCGACGCGGTAGGCCGTGCGCTGGTCTTCGCCGTTGAAGCGGTCGATGGTGCTGGCCAGGTAGCACGAATGGACCGGGTCGGTCACACCGCTGAGCGTGCTGGAGCGACGGTCGATCACGTACGGGCAACCGGAGTTGGCGCCGTTGATGTCACCGTTGTACTTGGTGACGGTGCCGTCCGCGCTGACATAGTCCGAAGAGTTCTTGCTCTTCATCTTGCCCCACTGGGCGGACAGGGTCAGGTCGTCGGTGAGGTAGCTGGTGTACTTGAAGATGTTGACGTCGCCGCCGGTCTTCACATGGCGACGGCCGAGGTAGTCGTCGGTGAAGGGCTTGCCTTCGCCGTCGATCTCGGAATTGTAGTAACGATTCGTCGTGTGCTTCGTGTTGTTCATCCCCGTCCACTCGAGGATGTTCGAATCGTTGATGTTCCAGTCCAGCTTGATCAGGTAGAACGGATCGCTGTAGGTGTTGCGCTGCGCGGCGGCCGAGCTGGTGGCGCCCGGGTAGGCGGTCTCGGTCTCGCGATGCGACTGGAAGATGCCGTAGAAGAACAGCTTGTCCTTCACCAGCGCGCCACCGAGCCACGCCGAGTAGACGTTGTCGTTGTCGCTGTTCTTCTGGTAGGTGCGGTAGAGGTTGCCGTCCTTGGTGTACGTGGTCGGCTGCTGCTCACGACCCCAGGCCGGGGTGTAGACCCAGCTCGCGCCACCCTTCCACTCGTTGGTGCCGCGCTTGGTGATCACCGAGGTCACGCCACCGGTGGAGAAACCGTACTGTGCGCCGTAGCCGCCGGTCTGCACGTCGAGCTGCTGGATGGCCTGGAACGGCACTTCCGAGAACGACAGGTTGTTGTAGAGGTTGGTGACGTTGAAGCCGTTGACGTAGTAGCTGTTCTCGGCGACCGAGGCGCCACCGAACGACGGCAGGTTGCCAAAGGCGGAATCGCCCTTGACCGTGCCCGGGGTGAGCGCGGCGACGTCGACGACGTTGCGCGGCACGGGCAGGCTGTTGAGCTGGTCGGCGGTGAAGCTGGTGCGCGACTCGACGGAAGCGACGTCGATCGCGGCGAGGGCGTTGGCCGACACGGTGACGGTGTCGAGTGCCTGCGCGCTGGCGTCGGACGTGGCCGGCGCGGCGAAGTTCACCTGTGCGGACTGGCCGGCGACGACGTTGATGTCGCGGGTGGAAACGGTCTGGCCGTTCTGCTGCACGTTGATGCGGTAGCTGCCGATCGGCAGCGACGAGGCGCGGTAGCGGCCGTCTTCGCCGACGGTGACGGTGCGCGAGGCGCCCGAGCCGAGGTTCTGGATCTGGATGGTCTGCGAGGCGGCGGCGCTGCCGTAGATGTCGCCGACGGTGCTCTGCGCATAGGCGGTGCCGGCCAGCAGGCAGGCGCCAAGTGCCGAGACGAGCGCAGTGCGCTTGAACACGCGAGAGCGCGCGAACAGGGTGGTGCTTGTCATGAGGTCAAAGTCTCCCTGGCCCTGCTTTGCGGCAAGGCTGAACAGCTTGTAGTAGCGCCGCTAACGGCACTCGTTTGTGGGGGTAAACAGGGTTTGGAGTGTGGGGACACTCACGTCGCGCCAACCCAAAGGCGCCATGCGACGTAACGCGAACATAACGCGAGGGTCATGCTACTGCAAGAGTTTGAGACCGATTCCTATCCAGGCCTGCGGAAATGCACTGGATCGTGCGAAGTAAGGAAGTTCCTGCGTGCGGCATGCTGACGCATGCCGGCGCTCAGAACTTCTGCTGGTAACCCAGGTAGAAGTAGCGGTCGATGTCGAATGCGGGGTTGTAGGGCGGGCTGCCGCCGCCAGCGCTGGACACGTTGTAGTAGAACGGCCCCTTGCGACCGAACACGTTGTTCACGCCCAGCCGGATATTGCCGTTCCACGGCGCCTGCCAGCGAAGCTGGAAATCGTGGAAAGCGACGCCGCCCTTCCGGCTGACGCCGGTGACGCCGGTAAACGCGTTGAGTTCGCCGGGACGGTTGCATTCCACGTCCGTCGACCAGCATGAATCCTTCAATCCGGAAAAATACCGTGTCGTCCATGTGGCGCCGAAACGGCGCCACGACCAGTCCAGCGAAAGGTTCGAACGCACGCGGTAGAGTCCCTGCACGCCGCTCATGTAGCCGGCAAGATGACGCGGCGCGGCGCCAGGGCTGCTGACCTGCGTGTAATCCTTCAGATAGGTGCTGTCCGAGAGCAGCGTGAACTCGCCGTAGCGGGTTTCAGGGAATCGATAGTGCAGGCCGAGGTCGTAGCCTTCGGTGCGCAACGTGCCGAGGTTGGCAAGGCTTTCGTCGAGCGCGGCGACGTGGCCGTCGGCGGCGCGCGTGAAGCGCCCGCACCAGGTGGGATCGTTGCGCACGTAGCAGAAATCGAGGATGTCGCCCGCGAGGATGGGCGTGATGACATCGCTGATGTCGATCTTGTAGTAGTCGAGCGTGATGTCGAGCCCGTCGACATAGCCCGGGCTGTAGACAAGACCGGCCGTCCGCGTGATCGACGATTCCGGCTTCAGGGCGGGATTGGCGCCTGTGCGGAAGGCGGTCTGGCTTTGTCCACCGGTCGTCGAACCGATCTGCGCGCCGGACTGGTCGATCTGCCGGTAGTTTGCGGGCACGCCCGCTGCGCCACAGCGCGCGCGTACGGCGGCATCGGTGGCCGAGGCACCGAAGGCGCTGTCGCAGGGGTCGAGGAAGCTCTCGAAGCTCTCGCTCGATCCGGCATAGAGATCCGCCACGGTGGGTGCCCGGAAACCCTGGGCATAGGTACCGCGCAACAGGAGGTCGTCGAACGGCTTCCAGCGGAAACTGTACTTGTTGTTGGTGCGACCGCCGAACGCGGAGTAATGCGAATAGCGGGTGGACGCGTTCACCGCGAGTTCGCGCGCCAGTGGCAGGTCGGCGAGCAGGGGAACGTCGAATTCGAGATACGCCTCGTTGACGATGTAGCCGCCATCCGTGGGATCGCTGGCGAGTTGCGTGGTCAGGCCGGCGGAATCCGCGGGATCGGGCGTGTAGCGGCCGTTCTCGCGCCGATGCTCCACGCCTCCAGCGGCGCGAAGCGTGCCGGCGGGCAGGTCGAGCAGGCCACCGGTGAGGTTGGCGACCAGGTCGTTGGTCCGGGTGACCTGGCGGGCGGTGGTGGTGGAGGCCACGTAGTTCCACACCGTGCCGGGCGTGCCGCCCGGGCCGGCGAGGATGTTCCACGGCACGCACCCCGCGGCACGATCGGCGGCGTCGGCACAGACGGTCTGCCCATCGATCGTGGTGGTGGGCCCCAGTGCCTTGCGCGCGTTCACCAGGTTGATATTGCCGCTGGTGGTCCGGCTGGCCCGCGCCTCGGAATAGGCGTAGGTGACGTCCCAGTTCCAGGTATGGGCGATCCACTGGAACGTTCCCTCCGCGCCGGCGTCCGCATGCAGGGTCTTGCTCTTGGCCCAGATCATGCGCGGAAGCTCGGTGGTGCGCCGGAAGAACGGCGTGGCATAGCCGGGGAAGGGGTTGTACGCGTTCGCCGGATCGATGAACAACCCTTGCTGCCGTCCCGCGCCGCTCTCCAGCGGATAGCCGGCGGCCTGGCTGCGCGTATCGCGCACGCCATAGCTGGCCATGCCACGCAGGGCGATATCGTCGGTGAGGTTGTAGCGGCCCGTGCCGAACAGGTTGCGCAACTTGCTGCCGGCGCGGAAGGTCATGTCCTGGGCGGTGGAGTACTTGTCCGTGTTGCTGGCGACATTGTACGGATGGTAGTTGGCGAAGTCCGCCGTATCGCCCACCACGCCGCCGGCATGGTCGATGACGTAACGATCGGCCGGAGCACGTGGATCGACCACGCCGCCGTAGGGTCCCATGCCGAAACCATCGTCCGCATGCCGCGGGCCGTAGGCGCTGCGGGTGGTCGGGCGCTTGCTGTCGCGCAAGGTGTCGCCATCCTCGTAGCTCGCGCCGAGGATGATCGATGCGCGTTCGTTGCTCTTGCCCCAGGTGAACGCGCCATTTTTCTGGGCACCATCGCCCTTGCCATTCACGCCGTAGAAGACGTCGGCGGACGCGCCTTCGAACCGATCCGTGGTGATGATGTTCACCACGCCGCCGATGGCGTCCGATCCGTAGATGGACGACGCGCCATCCTTGAGCACTTCGATGCGTTCGACGATCGAGACGGGGATGGTCGAGAGGTCGGTCAGGCCACCCAGGCTGGTGGTCCAGCGGCGCCCGTTCACCAGGACCAGCGTGCGCACCGCGCCCAGGTTGCGCAGGTTGGCATAGCGGCCTCCGGCGTCATTGCTGGAGGACAACGTATCCTGCGGCGTGACCTCCGGCATGGAGGCGGACGGCATGCGGGCGACGATGTCGCCCAGGCTGGTGAGGCCCGTGGCGCGGATGGCCTGGCGGTCCATCGTGAAGACGGGCTGGGCCGTTTCCACGTCGGTTCCGCGGATGCGAGAGCCGGTGATCGTGACATTGACCGGAGCCAGCATCTCGGCGGACGAGGGCGCCGTTTGCTGCGCCCGGGCGGTGGCGAGGGGCAGGGCAGCCAGGAGTGAGGTCGCGAGCACCATGCGTCGCAGCGCGACATGGCGCCGGTGCTCCGAGCTGACGTGCATACCCCGTAACCTCCCAAGCCCCGCCATACCCCATCCGGGCGCGACGATCTCGCGACCATAACGCCTGGGGTATGGCGGGCGCAACCGCCGGAAGCAACGGGAGGGCCGAATCGTTTATGGCGCGGCGGGGGCCGCCGGTGCTTGTCCGCCGCCGATATTCTTCTCGAGGAACGCCTGCAGGCGGTTATAGAACTCCTCGATATTCTCCGGCTTCACGAAGCCATGCCGTTCGTCTGGCTTGGTCAGCGTTTCATAGGGCTTGTGCGCGGCGTCGAGCGCGGCGCGCATCGCCTTGAACTGGGCGAAGGGAGCACGTTCATCGTCCTCGCCGTGAACCAGGAAGACGGGAACGCCGATCTTGTCGGCGAGGTGCGTGGGCGAATTCGCCGCGAGGTCCGCCTGGTCCTTGCCGATGACCGTGGTGAGATAGCTGCGGCCCGACTTCCTGTCCTTGATGTCGCCCTTGTTGTACATCATGTCGAGATCGTAGATGCCGTCATAACCCACCGCGCACTTGAACATGCCCGGTGCGCGCACGGTGGTCATCATCGCCGCGTAGCCGCCGAAGCTGGCGCCGAAGACACAGACGCGGGCGGGATCGGCGAAATTCTCGGCGATCGCCCATTTCACGCCATCGATGAGGTCTTCCTGGATGCGGGTTCCCCACTTCAGGTAACCGGCTTGCTCGAACTTGCTGCCGCGCCCGCCCGAACCGCGGTAGTTCACCTGCAACACGAGGTAGCCGCGGTTGGCCAGGAACTGCGCGTCGTCGTCGAAGAACCATTCGTCGGAAATGCCGTGCGGGCCGCCATGGGGAACGAGCACCATCGGCAGGTTGGCTTCGCTCCTGCCCTTGGGGAAGGTGAGGATCGCTTCCAGTTCCATGCCGTCGCTGGCCTTGAAGCGCATGGGCCGGCGTTCGGCCATCTGCTTGGGATCGATCCAGGGCCGTGCGTCGAACAGCTTGCTCACCTTGTAGGTTTTCGTGTCGATGAGCATGTAGCGGCCCGGCTCGCGATCGCTGGCCACCTTGAACATCAGCTGGCTACCGTCTTCGCTGAAGTCGACGAAGCTGAGGAAATTGCCGGGGAATTTCTGCGACAAGGCCATGTGCAGCTTCGAGATCGGCGCCTGCGGATCGATGTACGTGGCCTGGGGCACGCCGGTCGTCGCGACGGTGCCGAAGGGACGCAGCGGTGCCGGTGTCCACAGGCCCGACGAGGCGACCTCGCTGAAGTCGTCCTTGCGGATCACGCGCAGATTGCCGCCGTCCTCGTCCTGCTCGACGAACTCGCCACCCTTGCCACCCGGGCTGAAGACCGCGTAGATGCGGTTGCCGTTCCCGGCGACGGTGGCTACCGGGGTGAAGTTCTGGCGTTCTTCACTCGCCTGCAGCTTGGTCCAGCCACTGCCGTCGCGGTGGAACACCACCCACTTGAAATCATCGTCGGTACCGAAGGCGAAGCGGGGCGTACCATCCGGCGCGATCATGAAGCTCATGCGGCCGATGCCGATGTCGGCCATCTGCCTGCGCGCGCTGGTCTTGGCGTCGACGTCGTAGAGCGTGCTGCGGTCCTGGTCGGCCCATGCGGTCGCGCGCATGTAGAAGTGGCCGTTGCTCTGTACCGGAGCGCCCTCGATCGTGCCCCAGCCGCGGTCGAGCGCGCGAGTGGCGGCACGCTTGCCGTAGGCCTCGAAACCGTAGAGATAATCGGGGTTCTTGCCGTCGACGTCGATCGCCATCAGCTCGCCGGTGTACGACGCGGCGCCGATCGAGCCGTCGACCTTGCCGCGCGCCACCACGAGGCGGGTGGGGCTGGTCCAGATCATGTCGGCCGGCATCTCGTACGGCGGCATGCGGATCAGGGTGGCGGGCTTGCTCATGTCGCCCACGCGGTAGATCGCCAGGCCATGGTTCTTGCCGTCGGGATCGTGGTAGGCGAGGGAGACATATTGCCCGTCCGGGGACAGGCGCGGACTGGTCAGCGGCATGCGCCGGGCGAAGTCGCTGACCGGGATGAGGTCGGCGGCCGCGGCGGTGGCCGAGGCAAGACAAAGCGCGGCCACGATGGGCCGCACGAAGCGGTACGTCATGAATTCCCCCAGGTTCGATGGATCCGTATCGTGCCGTCCCCCCGGACGGCCTCCGATGGCGGATATAGCCGATCGGTGGCTCGACGGCAAGCCGACCTTCGGTCGTGGCGGGGCGTTACACTTGGCGCTGCTTTCGATCCGGGCACCCCATGGCCACTCCGTTCATCGTAAAAATCGACCCCGTCGCGTTCTCCCTGGGTCCTGTCCATGTCCATTGGTATGGCCTGATGTACCTGGGCGGGTTCCTCGGCGGATGGGCGCTGGGTGAGTACCGCCGCCGCCAGGGCCGCCTGCCGGTGAACGCGGATCGCTTCGGCGACCTCATGTTCTACGCGATGATGGGCGTGGTGATCGGTGGCCGGGTCGGTTACATGTTGTTCTACACGGCGATCAACTGGATCTGGACCGACCCGCTGGCGATCTTCCGCATCTGGGACGGCGGCATGTCCTTCCACGGCGGCCTGCTCGGCGTCCTGGTGGCAGGCTTGTGGTGGTCGCGCCGCAACGGCGTGAAGTTCTTCGACACCGTGGATTTCGTGGCACCGCTGGTGCCGGTCGGCCTAGGGCTCGGCCGCCTGGGCAACTTCATCAATGGCGAGCTCTGGGGCAAGCCGACCGACCTGCCGATCGGCATGATCTTTCCGAACGCACCCGACGCCTTGCCCCGGCATCCGAATCCGCTCTACGAGTTCGCGCTCGAAGGCGTCGTGATGTTCACCGTACTGTGGCTGTTCTCGATGAAGCCGCGTCCGCGCTACGCGGTATCGGGCCTGTTCGGGCTGCTGTACGGCTGCTTCCGCTTCGCCGTGGAATTCGTCCGCGTGCCCGACGCGCAGTTGGGCTACATCGCCTTCGGCTGGCTCACGATGGGCCAGATCCTGTCGTTGCCACTGATCGCCGTGGGCATCTTCCTGTTGCTGCTCTCGCGCCGCGCGCCCTACGCGCCGGTGGGGATCACGCCCGTCAACGCCAGCTGATATCGTCCTCGCCATGCAGCCCTATCTCGATCTCCTTCGTCACGTCCTAGAGCACGGCGCCGAGAAATCCGACCGCACCGGCACCGGCACGCGCAGCGTGTTCGGCTGGCAGATGCGCTACGACCTCTCGAAGGGCTTCCCGCTGGTCACGACCAAGAAGTTGCACCTGAAATCGATCGTCCACGAACTGATCTGGTTCCTGCAGGGCGATACCAACACGGCTTACCTGAAAGAGCACGGCGTCAGCATCTGGGACGAATGGGCCGACGCGAAAGGCGACCTCGGCCCCGTCTATGGAGCCCAATGGCGTGCATGGCCCACCCCCGACGGCAGGACCGTCGACCAGATCGCCTGGGTGGTGGACGAGATCAAGCGCAATCCGGATTCCCGTCGGCTGATCGTCTCGGCATGGAACGTCGGCGAGTTGCCGAAAATGGCGCTGATGCCGTGCCATACGATGTTCCAGTTCTACGTCGCGAACGGGAAGCTGTCGTGCCAGCTGTACCAGCGTTCGGGCGACATCTTCCTCGGCGTCCCGTTCAACATCGCCAGCTATGCCCTGCTGACGCACATGGTCGCGCAGGTGACGGGCCTGGAACCGGGGGATTTCATACATACCCTGGGTGATGCGCACCTATACTCGAACCACGTCGAACAAGCGACGAAGCAGCTCACGCGCGAACCGAGGCCCTTGCCGAAACTGGTGCTGAACCCCGACGTGCGCTCCCTCTTCGACTTCCGCTTCGAAGACATCGCGATCGCCGGCTACGACCCGCACCCGGCGATCAAGGCGCCCGTGGCGGTGTAAGTCAAACGGCCGTTAGTTCCACCGCAACCCGCGGAGGACTACTATCCGCTGCGCACGGGCCGCAGGCCCGACCATTTCCGTCTTTGACTCGCGAAGGAAGTTTCATGGCCGTTCACCTGGTTGCCGCGCTCGATGAAAACTTTGCCATCGGCAAGCAGGGAGGACTTCCCTGGCACCTTCCCGACGACCTGAAGTACTTCAAGCGCCTGACGATGGACAAGTCGGTACTGATGGGCCGCAAGACCGCCGAGTCGATCGGCCGGGCGCTGCCGGGCAGGGTGAACTACGTGCTCTCGCGCAAGGGCGTGGCGCCTTTTCCGGGGCAGATCACGGTGCGCTCGGTGACCGAGGCCCAGGCCAGCTGCGGCCACACCGGCCTCATGGTGATCGGTGGCGGCGAAGTATTCCGCGAGGCGCTGCCGTACGCGCGCAGCCTTTACCTCACGTGGGTCTACGCGGCCGTGGAAGGCGCGGACGTCTTCTTTCCCGGGATCGATTTCAAGGAGTGGACCGAGGTGTCGCGCGTGCACCACGCGGCCGACAAGGAACATCCGCATCCGTTCGACATGGTCGAATACGTCCGGAACGTTTGATGCACGTCGTCGCCGGCGTCCTCGTCGACGACCGCGGCCGTATCCTCATCGCCCAGCGGCCGCCGGGCAAGCACCTGGCGGGCCTGTGGGAGTTTCCCGGCGGGAAACTCGAACCGGGTGAGGTCGCCGCGGCGGCGCTGGAGCGCGAGCTCGACGAAGAACTGGGGATCGTCGTCGATCCGCATTCGTTCGAAGCGTTGATCCGCGTGCCGTGGAACTACGGGACGCGCCAGATGGTGCTGGAAGCGATGGTCGTCCGTGCCTGGAACGGCGAACCGAAGGCGCTCGACGCGGCGGCTATCGCGTGGCATGAGCCCTGGGCGATCGATCCGGCCATCCTCGCCCCGGCCGACCGGCCGATCCTCGCCGCGGCTCGCCTGCCGGGGCGCTACCCGATCACCGCGGCCCTGGCGACGCCGGACGAGGCCGTCGCCGGATTGCTCGCGGCCCTGGACCGCGGCGAGCGGCTCTTGCAGCTGCGCCTTCCCGCACAGCCTGTCGAGGTCGTGCGCGCGGTGGCGTCACGCGTATTACCCCATGCGCGGCGTTTCGGAGCGCATCTGCTTCTCAACCGCGATATCGAAGGCGCGTTGTCGTTGGGTGCTGGCGCGGGGGTGCATCTGGCCGCAGCGCAACTGCGCGACCTGACGGCGCGACCGCTCCCACCGGCCCATGTCGTCGGCGCCTCTTGCCACGATGCGGAAGAACTTGCGCTCGCCTCGCGGCTCGGTTGCGATTTCGCGACCCTGTCGCCCGTCCTGCCGACGGCAAGCCACCCCGATGCCGAGCCGCTGGGGTGGCCACGTTTCGCGAAACTGGCC
>NZ_JBPGXU010000117.1:0-11591 GCF_056755675.1 Luteibacter sp. KNZ12-1A
CCCACCAGCAGGCTGGCCGTGGAGAGGATGCCGTCGTTGGCACCGAGCACGGCGGCGCGCAACCAGCCGATCCGGTCGAGCCGATGCCGCTCGCGGTGGCGCGTTCGAGAGATCATGGTGCCTCCGTTTCCTGTTTGCGGTCCGCATGTTCTTCGAGGCGCGACACCATCCACCCGATGGCGAGCGCACAGAGCGTGCCGAGGATGACCTCGCCCAGACGGTACAAGGGAACCTCCCATCGAGGCCCCTGGCTAGGAACAAGCAGCACGATGGCGGTGGTGATGCCACCGATACGCGCGGCCGGTCCCGCGTTCGCCGTCCAGCAGGCCAGAGTGACCAGCCCCAGCGCCAGCCCGAATGAAAGCATGTCGCCGCTGCCCCCGATCCACAGGCCGAGCAGGCCGGCGACGCCACCGAAGATCGTGCCCAGGCAGCGATCGCGGCCTGCGCCGCGGGTATCGCCAAAGCGTGGCTGGGTCACCGCCACGGCGCTGATCGCGGCCCAGAACGCCTGTTCGGTATGCAGCGCGTGCCCGATCGCGTAGGCGACCAGGGCTGAGAGCACGGTCTTGAACGCCATGAACACCCCGGTACGGACCCGGCGGCCGAGCGGCAACGAACGGAACAGTCCGTCCAGCGCCCGTTGCGCCCGGCGCAGGCGAATCATCCGCAAGGCGGCGTCGGTACGGGAGGGGTGCGCATCCGGTGGGCTCATGCGCCCATCCTAACCCGCCGCCGTCGACGCGCCGCCAACGACCCCGCACAATACGTCGCCGCGGTCGGCCGGCCGACACCCACCACAAGAGTTTACGAAGCCATGTCCATCACGATGTACCAGACCTGCGTGCCTGTATTGGTCCGTGCCCTGACCAACCTCTCCGGCGTGCTCGCCAAGGGCGCCGCGCACGCGGCCGAGCGCAACATCGCGCCCGAGGTGCTGCTCAACACGCGTATCACGCCGGACATGTTCCCGCTCATCCGGCAGGTGCAGATCGCCACGGACATGAGCAAGGGCGCCGTCTATCGCCTGGCCGGCGAAGAGCCGCCGAAAATGGAAGACAACGAAGCGACCTTCGAGGACCTGCAGGCCCGCATCGCGAAGGTGATCGGGATGCTGGAGTCGTTCAAGCCCGCGCAGTTCGAAGGCAGCGAGGAGCGCGAGATCGTGCTGAAGATGCGCAGCGGCGAGATGCGCACGCGCGGTCAGGACTACCTGCTGAACTTCGTGCTGCCGAACGTGTATTTCCACACCACCACGGCCTACGCGATCCTGCGTGGCGTGGGCGTGGTGCTGGGCAAGGCGGATTTCCTCGGCAAGGCGTGAGCCGGGAAAGCCGCTGGAATCCCGCGCACGCGGGATTCCAGCGGCTTCGTTCCGATTACGACTTCAGCTTCCAACCCGTGCGGAAGATCCACCACACCACCGCGAGGCAGACCAGCAGGAAGCCCACCGTCATGCCCGCGCTGACCACCACGTTCACATCCGCCTTGCCGTAGAAGCTCCAGCGAAACCCGTTGACGAGGTACACGACCGGATTGAACAGCGTGATCTTCTGCCAGACCGGCGGCAGCATCGAGATCGAGTAGAAGCTGCCACCGAGGAAGGTCAATGGCGTGATCACCATCAACGGCACGACCTGCAGCTTCTGGAAGTCGTCTGCCCACAGGCCGATGATGAAGCCGAACAGGCTGAAGGTGACGGCGGTGAGCAGCAGGAAGGCCACCATCCAGAACGGATGCAGGATCTCGTAGTCCACGAAGAGCCGTGCGGTCACGAGGATGAGCAAACCCAGGATGACCGACTTGGTCGCGGCCGCGCCGACGTAGCCGAGCACCACTTCCACGTAAGATACAGGCGCCGAAAGCAATTCGTAGATGGTGCCGGCCCACTTCGGCATGTAGATGCCGAAGGCGGCGTTGGAAATGCTCTCGTTGAGCAACGACAGCATGATCAGGCCGGGAATGATGAAGGCACCGTAGCTCACGCCACCCACCTCGCCCATGCGCGAACCGATGGCGGCGCCGAAGACGACGAAGTAGAGCGACGTGGAAAGCACCGGCGAGGCGATGCTCTGCATCAGCGTGCGGAAGGTACGGGCCATCTCGAAGCGATAAATGGCGCGGATCGCGTAGACGTTCATGCGCGGGCCCTCACCAGGCTGACGAAGATGTCCTCGAGCGAACTCTCGCTCGAATGCAGGTCCTTGAAGTCGATGCCGAGCTCGCCGAGCTTGCGCAACAACTCCGCGATGCCGGTGTCCTGGCCCTGGGTGTCGAAGGTATAGATGAGGCAACCGCCATCGGCCGACAACTCCAGCGGCCAGTTCGCCAGGCCTTCCGGCACGGACTGCAACGGTGTCTGCAATTGCAGCGACAGCTGCTTCTTGCCCAGCTTGCGCATCAGCGTGTGCTTTTCTTCCACCAGCACCAGTTCGCCACGGTTGATGACGCCGATGCGATCGGCCATCTCTTCCGCTTCCTCGATGTAGTGCGTGGTGAGGATGATGGTGACGCCCGATTCACGCAGGCGATGGACCATCTGCCACATGTCGTGACGCAATTCCACGTCCACGCCGGCGGTGGGTTCGTCGAGGAAGAGCACGCGCGGCTCGTGCGCCAGCGCCTTGGCGATCAGCACGCGGCGTTTCATGCCGCCGGACAAGGTCATGATCTTCGAGTCGCGCTTTTCCCACAGCGAAAGCTCGCGCAGGATCTTTTCCAGGTAGTCCGGATTCGCGGGCTTGCCGAAGAGCCCGCGGCTGAACTTCACCGTGGCCCACACCGTCTCGAAGGCATCGGTGGACAGTTCCTGCGGCACGAGGCCGATCAGCCCTCGCGATGCGCGGTAGTCGCGTGCGATGTCGTGGCCGTCGACGGTCACGCTGCCCTCGCTGGCATTGACGATGCCGCAGACGATGCTGATCAGCGTCGTCTTGCCTGCGCCGTTGGGGCCGAGCAGGGCGAAGATCTCGCCCCGGCGGATTTCCAGGTCCACGCGCTTGAGCGCCTGGAAACCGGTCTTGTAGGTCTTGGAGAGGCCGCGTATCGCGACGATGGCGTCGGGCGCGGAGGTGGTGGCATCGAGTGGCGGCATGGGGACCCGCGGGATCGGTGGGTAAGGCGGCCGATGGTAGACCCGAACGATCCCCGGTGCGAGGCTTGGTGGTAGGCTTGGTGGGAGCCAGGCAAGCCTGGTGGGAGCCGCTTCAGCGGCGATGGGTGCTTGCCTAACCCTGGCCCGCTGCCGCGGGATCGCCGACAAGGTCGGCTCCCACCAGGGCGTCGGGCTTGTCGAAACCTTGTGGCATCCCCACGTCGAACCGGGTCGCCCACCTCAAGAGACACCACCGCATGAGCATCTCCACCTACGACGCCTCCGCTCCCGTCTTCGTCCGCGGCTTCCGCGTCCTCTCCGACCTTCTCGCCAAGGCGGAGGCACACGGCGGCGACTCCCTGGTGGAAGCCCGGCTCGCCCCGGACATGCTGAATCTCGCTGGCCAGGTCCAGCGCGCCAGCGACACGGCGAAATTCGCCGTCGCGCGCCTTGGCGACGTGCAGCCACCGTCGTTCGAAGACAACGAAGCCACCGTCGCCGACCTACGCAAGCGCATCGACGCCACGGTGGCCTGGATTCAATCGGTGGACCGCGCAGCGCTGGAAGCCGGCGCCACGCGCGAGATCTCGCGCAAGTTCAAGGACACCGAGCACAGCTTCACCGGCGCGTCGTACCTGCTGACCTTCGCCATCCCCAACTTCTTCTTTCACGTGACCACCGCGTACGACATCCTCCGCCACAACGGTGTCAGCGTGGGCAAACTCGATTACCTGGGTTTCGGCGGGTAATCCATGGTGAACGCGCGAGCTGCCGCGTGACGCTTCCCCTCGTACGCTGCCCCTGGGGCGACGCCGACGACCTCATGCGCGGGTACCACGACCGCGAATGGGGCGTGCCCGAGCGCGACAGCCGCAAGCTCTGGGAGAAGCTGATCCTCGATGGCTTCCAGGCGGGACTCTCGTGGCGAACGATCCTCGCCCGCCGCGAAGGTTTCCGGCAGGCCTTCGATGGCTTCGATCCGGAGCGTGTCGCCGCCTATGGGCCGCGTGACGTCGAACGCCTCCTGTCCGACGCCGCCATCATCCGCTCGCGAAGCAAGATCGAGGCGGCGATTCGCAATGCCAGGGCCTATCTGGCCATGCGCGACGCCGGCGAGGATTTCGCCCGCTTCGCCTGGGGCTTCGTCGACGGCGAGCCCCTCGTCTGGGAGGGCCCGGTGCCGCCGAACAGTCCCTTGTCCGAGCGGGTATCCAAGGCCTTGCGGGCCCGCGGATTTACTTTCGTCGGACCCACCATCGTGTTTGCCTGGATGGAGGCCACCGGCCTCATCAACAGCCATGCCCCCGATTGTTTCCGGCGCGGGGAAGTATCCTCGAATCCTTTGTCCGCCAAGGGTTAACGGGTTTTTTAGCCGATTTGGCGTAGCGTGGAGCGCGAGGCCGCAGTGGTGGCCTCGCCCGTCTGGCACACCCACCATCGAGAGGGTCCCATGGCTTCCAGTTCCGCCCAACTGTTCATTCCATACAGCGAATCGACACAGGGACCGTGGATCGTGCGCCGTGCCTCGCTTCCGCTGGGCCGGTATGCCTCGCAGGCTGCGGCGATCTCCGCCGCGGAAGCCTTGGCCCCGGGCCTGTCCGACAGCCTCGGCCGTCCCGTCGAGATCCATGTGCAGCAGGCCGACGGAACGTGGGAAGAACATACCTTCGTGGTCGCCGGACTCGTTCCCGGCCTTCCCACGCCGTCCACCGGAATGAACCGCCACGCCTGAGCCTCGTGGGCTGAGACGACGATAGGGTAACCTTGCAAGGTTGCCCCGCACGTTCCCATGCCTGCCCGATGCTCACCGACGACACCAAAGCCGCGATCCGCGCCGCCTATGCGCGGCTGAAGGACGGCCTTGCGGGGTTCCGTGGGCGTGCCTCGCAGCTGAAGATGATCGCCGAGGTGGCCAAGGCGCTGGCCGAGCCGGCGGGCGCCGCCGTGATCGAGGCACCGACCGGCACGGGCAAGTCCATGGCTTACCTGATCGCCGGGCTCGAAGTGGCTCGCGCGCAGAAGAAGAAACTGGTGATCGCAACGGCCACGGTGGCGTTGCAGGAACAGCTCGTCCAGCGCGACATCCCGCAATACCTCACCTTGTGTGGCGTGGAAGCCAAGGTGGCGCTGGCCAAGGGCCGTGGCCGTTATCTCTGCCCACGCAACCTGCGCGCGGCGGGCGCGGAGCCCTCGGCACAGGGCGGCTTCGAGTTCGACGCCGATCTCGCCTTGTGGTCGCGCCCGCCCGCCGAGCGCGACACCAAGGCCATCGAGAAACTCGGCAAGGCGTTCGAATCGCGAGAGTGGAACGGCGACATCGATACCAGCCCCGAGCCGCTCTCCGACCTCGTCCGCGGCATGGTCACCACCAGCGCCGGCGGTTGCACGGGCCGCAAGTGCGGCGCCTTCGCCGTCTGTCCGTTCTTCCTCGCCCGTCGTGCCATCGGCGAAGCGGACATCGTCGTGGCGAACCAGGACCTCGTGCTGGCCGACCTCACCATGCCACGCGACGAAGACACCTTCGGCGGCGTGATCCTGCCCAAGCCGGAAGACACGCTGTACATCTTCGACGAAGCGCACCACGTCCCTGGCAAGGCGATCGACCGTGGCGCCGCCGACGTGCACCTCGCCACCGCCGTGCGCCGGATCGGCCGCCTGCAAAACCAGATCCATGGCGCCTATTCGCTCACCGACAAGGAAAGCATCGGCAACCTCACCCTGGAAGCGGGAGACGAGAAGCTGCTGGCGATGTCCAACGCACTCGAGGAGATCGAGCGCGAGATCCGCCTGTCGTGGACGCCCTCGTCGAGCGAGACCGACCCGGTGTTCCGCGCGTCGCTCGGCCAGCTTCCGGAAAACTGGAAGATGCACGCCGAGCACCTGCATCTCATCACCAAGGATATCCAGCGCTGGTTGCGCACCGTGCGCCGCACCGTAGTGGAAATGGAAGCCGGCGGCCCGACACAGGAAGCCTTGTCGCGCGAACTGGGCGTGGCGTTGGAGCGCCTCGATCGCCAGGTACGCACCTGGTACGCCTGGTCCACCGACGACCGCGAAAACAATCCGCCCCTGGCCCGTTGGGTCAGCATGACGCCGGAACAACAGCTGGTCTGCCACGCCTCCGCCGTCTCGGCCGGCGGGCTGCTGCGCAGCGTGCTCTGGGACAATGCGTCCGCGGTGGTGATGACCTCCGCCACGCTGAGCGCCGGAGGCAACTTCCGCGGCTTCGCGGATTCGGTGGGCCTGCCCAACGACGCCATCACGCTCAGCCTGCCTTCGCCGTTCGACCTCGAGAAGCAGGCTAGGCTCGAAGTACCCGCGCTGAAGACCTTGCCGGACGACCGCGAAGGCCACGCACGCGAAGTGTCCGAGTGGCTGGCCAAGTACCTCGACTGGAACGCGGGCAACCTCGTGCTTTTCACATCGCGGGCGAAGCTCGATCGCGTGCTGCAGATCCTGCCGATCGAGTTCGTGCGCAAGGTGCGCGCGCAGGGTTCGTTGTCGAAGTCGCAACTCATCGCCGAGCATTGCGAAGACATCGACGCCGGGAAGGGAAGCACCCTGTTCGGGCTCGCCTCGTTCGGCGAAGGCCTGGACTTGCCGGGCAAGCTCTGCGAGACCGTCGTCGTCACTCAGTTGCCGTTCGCCGTGCCCACGGACCCTGTCGGTGCCACGTATGCGGAATGGCTGGAATCGCGGGGACGCAATCCCTTCATCGAAGTGAGCGTGCCGGATGCCACGCGCCTGCTCACGCAGTACTGCGGCCGGCTCATCCGTACTGAAACCGACACGGGCCGCATCGTGCTGCTCGACCGTCGCGTGATCACGAAACGCTACGGCACGGGCATGCTTCGCGCGCTGCCGCCCTTCGCCCGCGAGATCGAGCGCGTCGCATGACGATCCTTCGTTTCGATGACCTCAAAGCGGTGCCGTGGAAGAACGGCCTCGGTGTCACGCGTGAGATCGCCGTGGAGCCAGCCGGCGCGTCGATGGACGATTTCCTCTGGCGCGTCAGCATCGCGGATGTCGACACGGCTTCGCCGTTCTCCACGTTTCCGGGCATCGACCGCACCATCGTGCTGCTGGAGGGCGATGGGTTCACGATGACGCTGGACGGGGAGCGTGAGCATGCGCTGACCGTTCCACTCTTGCCCTGCGATTTTCCGGGCGAAGCTCGCGTCGACGTGACGTTAGCGGGTGGCGCGACGCGCGACTTCAACCTCATGGTGCGACGTGGTGTGCGGCATGGGCGTGTCGATGTCATGCGCGGGCCTGTGAGTGCGACGTTGGCGAAAGACGCCGTACTCCTCCATATGGCTCGCGGCGATGCGTACATCGAGGGGCAACTCTGCCGTCAGGGTGATTCGGTTGTTGGACAGGCTTGCGCTCAGGGTGACTTGGCCGGGGCGCCTCGCCATCTCGAGTTGCCGCACGGCGCCACGGCGCTCGTCGTCGTGGTTGGCGAAGCCTGACGTTCCTGTCGAAGTGCTATCGCCGACAAGGTCGGCTCCCACCAGACCGCCGCGACCTGATCGTCCGCCGCAACCCGCTCGTGGGGAGCCGACCCTGTCGGCGATGCTCTTCCCCACCAAGATCATCAACGCCCCGACGACCTCACGCCGCACTATCCACCACGTCACCCTCGCCACCCGACGCACCCGCCGACGCCCGCGTCCAGAGATCCACCGACGTCAGCTGGAACGCCACCGGCGGTACGGCACGCTGCCAGTACTCGATCCCAGGAAAATAAAGTCGCAGGTCATCGACCAGCACGGCGAAGCCCTTGTCCATTTCCGACACCACGAGTGTTTCTTCCCCCTCGACGTGGAAGAAAAGAAACACCATGTCGTACGCGGCATCGTCGCGATTGCCGGCTTCAATGCGCACGATGCGATCGATCGACACTTCCCGCATCCGCAAGCGTCCCGGGCACGCGACGATGGCGCCCGCGTCGCGATCGAACCGCACCGCCACCCGCGCGACAAGACGCTCCCGCAACCGCCTCAGCAGCGGTCGGCGGACGAGAGGTGGATTCCTGTCCATGCGATGGCATGCCCCGATGCAGAGCGGTTCAAACGACGTTCACTCCCCGTGGGCATCGTAGGGGGTCGTCCCGAAGGAATCCAGCCATGCGCTCCGTATTCATCGCCCTGATCGGCTCCATGGCCACGACCACCGTCGTCGCGACCACGCCGGTGACCGCCGTCCCCCACCTGGACCTCGCCCGCTACGCCGGCACATGGCACGAGATCGCCCGCCTGCCGATGTACTTCCAGCGCAAGTGCACAGGGCCCGTCACCGCGCGCTATGCGCCACTGCCTGACGGTACCGTTGCAGTGCACAACGAATGCGTCGCCGCCGAAGGTACGACCATCGCCAGCGACGGCGTGGCACGTCGGCCGGAACCCTTCGCCCAGGGCAAGCTGGAGGTGCGCTTCGCGCCGAAATGGCTGTCGTGGCTACCGCTGGCCTGGGCGGACTATTGGGTCGTGGCGCTGGACGATGACTACCAGTGGGCCATGGTCGGGCAACCGGGACGGAAGTATCTCTGGATACTGTCGCGGCAGCCGACGCTGGATCGGAAGACGTTCGAGATGTTAAAGGCGCGAGCCGTGGCGATGGGGTATGACTTGTCGGGGTTGATCGTGTCGGGCGACGTTATCTAGGACGACTACATGGCAAAGATCGCAATGAATCATTGTCCCTGTGGGCGTGCCGAGTACACCGTCTGCTGCGGCCGATGGCACTCGGGCGAACCCGCACCAACAGCCGAAGCACTCATGCGGTCGCGCTATAGCGCCTACGTGCTCGGCCTGGAGACCTACCTGCTCGACACATGGCACCAGAGCACGCGACCGGCTTCACTTGGCCTGGCCACGCAGGCACCGAAGCCGACATGGCTCGGCTTGAGCGTCAAACGCCATGAGAACCCCACGCCGGACACGGCCATCGTCGAGTTCGTCGCGCGATTGCGGATGGGTGGTGGTAGCGCGGAGCGCATGCATGAAACCAGCCGGTTCGTGCGCGAGGACGGGCACTGGTTTTATGTGGACGGAGACGTGTCGTGACACGCTTCGAGGCGACGATTTGCGAGGCCATCGCCTCCATGCGGTTGTTGCTGGTGGAGTACGGAGGCGCGGCGCGGCTGGTGCAACCGCATGTGTACGGCGAAGATCACGCGGGTGACCGATTGTTGAGTGCTTACCAGGTATCCGGCGAAAGCGCGTCGGGCGCGTCCGCCGGATGGAAGTTCTTCCGGATGGATCGGGTAACTTCGGTGACACTGAGCGAACAACGGTTCCATTCGCCACGGCCGGAGTTTCAGCGGAACGATGGGGCCTTTGCGCGGATCATCTGTCAGCTGGGCGATTGAATGGCGTGTGTGGGAGCCGCTTCAGCGGCGATGGATGCTTGCCGGTACCTGGCCCGCTGCCGCGGGATCGCCGCTGAAGCGGCTCCCACAACAAGCGACTCACACAAACAAGCGGCTTGCACAACAAACTGCTCCCACACATGAAGCAGCCCCAGACACGCGAAGCTGCTTCCAGCGCGGCGCTCGATCAGATGATGGAGCGGGTGACGCCGCCGTCGACGCGGATCGAGGCGCCGGTGGTGCCGGATGCCTGCTCGGAGGCGAGATAGACGGAGACGTTGGCCACTTCCTCGACGCTCAGCAGGCGCTTGATGAGCGACGTCGGCCGGTGGGTCTGGATGAAGTCGCGCTCGACCTCGTCGAGGCTCTTGCCCTGGCTCTGCGCGATCTTGCCGAAGAACTCGCTCACGCCTTCGGACAAGGTCGGTCCCGGAAGGATCGCATTCACCGTCACGCCGGTGCCGGAGAGCACCTCGGCCAAACCGCGCGACACGCCCAGCTGGGCGGTCTTGGTCACGCCGTAGTGAACCATCTCGGCGGGAACCTGGATGCCCGATTCGCTGGAGATGAACTGCACGCGACCCCAGCCACGCTGTGCCATGCCCTTGGCGTAGTGGCGTGACAGGCGCACACCCGAAGTGACGTTCACTTCGAAGAAGCGCGTCCACTCGGCGTCGTCGATATCGAAGAAATCCTTCGGCTCGAAGATGCCGAGGTTGTTGACGAGGATGTCGGTGTCGGGCACGGCCTTGATGAGGGTGGCGGCGCCTTCGGCGGTACCGAGATCGGCGGCGACGCCGCTCACCGTCGCACCGGGGACGGCCTTCTTCACGGAGGCGATGGCTTCGTCGACGCGCGCTTGCGTGCGGCCGGTGACGACGACGGACGCGCCGGCGGCGGCGAGGCCGGTGGCGATGGCCAGGCCGATACCCGCGGTGGAACCGCTGACGATGGCGCTGCGCTTGCTGAGGTCGATATTCATGGTGACTCCGGGAGGTTGATGAAAGGACGCGGCTTGGCGTACCCATCCATCGTCGGGGCATGCGCTGGGCGATTCAATCGCCTGGAAGGCAAAAGACTCTCGCCTGAAAGCCAAGAACAACGAGGCGCAGGCGGCCTATGCAACGGACAGGCGGGTCTCGCCCGCCGGCACGCCGTGGGGGCCGAAACGCCGTTCCGCGATCAGGGTACGGTCCTCATGATCGACGAGGATCACGGTGCTGGCCCGTGTGCCGTAGTTCTCGCCGACGATGAAAGCACTCGAAAGGAAACGCTCGCGTTCGATGCCGATGCCGGTGTCGGGCAGGAGATCGTCCGGCCAGCGGCCCTGGTCGGAGAGCATGGCGAACAGGGCGTCGATGTCGTCTTCCTTGCCTTCTTTCAGCCACTCATCCAGGCGGTGCACCAGGGCGCGTGTTTTTGGCCATGGGGCGTTGAAGTCGGCGTTGCTCAGTCCATGGGTGCCCGGCTCGACAGGTTGTGCACGCGCGTTCGGATGGTTGCCCAGGTAGTACGCGTCGTCACGATCGAAGGTCAGCAGGTTGAACGGACGGTAGTCCTTGGCGCTGGCCATCAACTCGATCGCGTGCGCACGAGCCGGAAGGGTCGAGCCAAGATAGTCGGCGACCAGCAGGCCTCGCGAAAGGCCGCTATGGTCCGCGGACATGTCGCGCACGTTGGTGATCACGCTGGCTCGTCCCTGCGCTCCCACGCCGGCCCACGTGCCGCCGGCTTCCAGGTCACGGCCTGCGAGGATTTGCGGCGCTTCGTCCCAGGGGGCGAGCGGTGCGGTGGGGCGGGCATGGAATTCGTCTCGGTTGCCGACGAGGACGAGGCGCCAGCGCGGGTGGGTGCGCCAGGCGAAGGCGATCAGGCACATGGGGACTTGGCTCGGGGGAGCATCGGCTTATTGTGCGCTCTCGTGCCGCCATTCGGGAATCGGGACTGATGGCTACTACCCAAGGTGGAAGCCGCTCTGGTGGGAGCCGACCTTGTCGGCGATGGGTGCTTGCCCAACCCGTGCCCCTTGTGGGAGCCGGCTATGCCGGCGATGGGTGCTTCCTCGGCCGGGCCCGCTGCCGCGGGATCGCCGACGAAGTCGGCTCCCACCAGGTATTGCAGGGC
>NZ_JBPGXU010000118.1:0-11478 GCF_056755675.1 Luteibacter sp. KNZ12-1A
TGTTGATGTTGTGTCGGGGAAGGGGAGTCGCGGGCTGCCATTCTCGTCGCTAAGTCCTCGTCCGGCCTTCGCCTCCCCCTGCCTCGACGCAACAATCAACACGATGGCGAAGCCGAGCCAGCAAGGTTTACCGGAACAGCTGCAAACGTTTACATTCCGGGGGTCATCCCCGTCGCTGAAAGCTGGCGACGCCTCCCCGGAGAATGCATGAGCTTCCGATCCCGTCCCCGCCTGTCCACGCGCATGCTCTCGCTCGGCGCATCGTTAGTCCTGGCCGGCGCCGCATGCGCGACATCGGCCGGTGATGCCGCTGCCGTTCCGGCCTCGAACACGCAGCTGGTTTCGCCGGAGATCGAGCGGAAGGTGGATGCGCTGCTGGCGCGGATGACCCTGGCCGAGAAGATCGGCCAACTCGTGCAGTACGGTGCGAGCGGCGCGGCCACGCCTGCCGACGGCGATGCGGTTGCCGTCAATCCGGAGACGCTCACACAAGTCGACGCGATGGCGCTGGCGCGGAAGGGCGAGTTGGGTTCGATGCTCAACGTCGTCGGTGCCGCGAAGACCCGGTCGTTCCAGGAGGCGGCGCTTGGTAGCCGCCTGGGTATTCCCCTGCTGTTCGGGGCCGACATCATCCATGGGTACCGCACCATCTATCCCGTTCCCCTCGGTCTGTCCGCGACGTGGGACCCGGCCCTGGTGCAGGAGCTTTCGCATATGGCCGCCGTGGAGGCGACCACCGGCGGCGTGAAATGGTTCTACTCGCCGATGGTCGACATCTCGCGTGACGCGCGGTGGGGGCGTTCGACCGAAGGCGCGGGAGAAGATGCCTACCTGGGCGCGGCCATGGCGCGCGCCTACATTCGTGGATACCAGGGAACGAGCCTGGCGGACCCGGAAAGCGTGGCGGCATCGGTCAAGCATTTCGCGGCGTATGGCGCGGCCGAGGCAGGTCGTGAATACAACACGACGGACATGTCGGACGTCCGTTTGCGCCAGGTATACCTACCGCCGTACCGGGCGGCTGTCGAAGCCGGCGCGGCGACGATGATGAGTGCCTTCAATGCGCTCAATGGCGTGCCTGCCACCGCCAGTCCGTATCTGATGACGGACATCCTGCGCAAGGAATGGGGCTTCGATGGTTTCGTGGTGAGCGACTTCACCGCCGTGATGGAATTGACCCATCATGGCATCGCGTTGGACGCCGCCACGGCGACCCGAAAGGCGCTGCAAGCCGGCGTGGAGGTGGACATGATGAGCCACTTCTACGACACCCAGATTCCGAAGCTGCTGGAGGAAGGCAAGCTGTCGATGGCGACCGTGGACGAAGCCGTAAGGCGGGTGCTGCGGGTGAAGTTCGCGCTGGGCTTGTTCGAGCACCCCTATGCCCGCGGCACCGAGGTGGTGCGGGCCGTCGACGCGCATCGCCCCCTCGTGCGGCGTGCCGCCGAGGAATCCTTCGTGCTGCTCAAGAATGGGGGGCCGGGCTCGGCGCCCGTGCTTCCGCTCGACCGTCGCGTGAAGACACTGGCGCTGATCGGCCCGCTCGCCGATGCGGCCAGCGAGATGCAGGGAGCCTGGGGCGGCGCCCAGCACTTCCCCGACGTGGTCACGCTGCGTGGCGGGCTGGCGGCGCGCATGAAGAAACAAGGCGGTGAACTGCTGTACGCGAAGGGCACCGACATCGAGACGGATTCCGAAGCGGGCTTCGCCGAGGCCATGAACGCGGCGGCCAAGGCCGATGTGGTGGTGATGGCGCTGGGCGAGTCGTCGCGCATGAGTGGCGAAGCCGGTTCGCGCGCGCACCTGGATCTTCCCGGCAATCAACAGGCCTTGCTCCAACGGATCGTCGCGACGGGAAAGCCCGTGGTGCTGCTGGTGTTCTCGGGCCGTCCCCTCGTGCTCGACTGGGCCGACCGGAACGTCCCCGCGATCATGGCGATGTGGTTCCCCGGGACGGAGGCTGGCAACGCGGTGGCGGAGGTGCTGTTCGGCGACGTCGCGCCCAGCGGCAAGCTGACGATGAGCTTCCCGCGAGCGGTGGGCCAGGAACCGCTCTACTACAACCAGTTCCCGACCGGCCGTCCGCCGGGCGATGCGGATCTGTCGAAACCGCCGTCGCACGGCACGGCCTTCATCTCGCGCTACATCGACGTGCCGAACGATGCGCTGTATGCCTTCGGCCATGGCCTGTCCTACACCACGTTCGGCTATTCGGACGTGCAGGTGTCGCGCTCTCGCGTGCCGTTGGCGGAAGCGAACCGTAAAAGCGCGAAGGACCTGGTCACCGTGACCGCCACGGTGAAGAACACCGGGCGCCGCGCCGGCACCGAGGTGGTGCAGCTCTACGTGCGCAACCTGGGTGCCAGCGTCGAACAGCCGGTCCGTAGCCTGCAGGGATTCCAGCGCGTGGCCTTGCAGCCGGGTGAGGCGAGGCGCGTGACCTTCCAGCTAGGCTTTCCCGAGCTGTCGTTCTGGAACGCGAAAAGCGAGGAAGTGGTCGAACCGACGCGGTACACCGTCTGGATCGGTGGCAGTTCCCTGGCCGACCAACAGGCGACGTTCGAGATCGCGCTCTGACGGCGTACCATACGCGCATGGCAGACAAACCGACCGACTTCATCGAACAGTACCAGGCCTTCATCCGCCAGGGCGTCGAAGCCTGGGCGAAACAGCTCGATCCGAAGGCCGCTCCCGCGGAGAGTTCGCCGGTGACCGATGTCATGGGGCGGCTTTTCGCCGGTCTCGGCGGCTTCGGCGATTGGATGCGATCCATCGCCGGTGGCGAGGCGCCCGCCGCGGCCTTTACCGGCGGTATGCCGCCATTCGGCCACGGACCCGGCGTGCCTCCCGACTTCGACGAATGGGCACGGGCCGCCAACGACACGCTGTCGATGCCGGCCTTCGGCCTGACCCGCGAGCAACAGGAAGAACAGCAGGCGCTGCTGCGTGCATGGATCGATTACGCCGGGCACTACCGGCGCTACCAGGCGCTGCTGCAAGGCGTGCACGAGCGGGCGAACGCGGCGTTGCGCGAACAGGCGCCGCCGACGGACGCCGATTCCATGCGCTCGGTCTACGATCGCTGGGTGAATCTCGCCGAGGAAAGCTATGCCGAAGCGGCGCTGTCGGCGGAGTTTCGCGAAGTGTATGCCGCGCTGGTGAATGCGCAAATGCGCCTGCGGGTGCTCCAGCAGCGGCAGGTCGAGCGGATGGCCGTGCAGGCGGGCATGCCCACGCGCAAGGAAGTGGATAGCCTGGGTGAGCGCCTGCAGGCCGCTCGCCGCGACTTGCGCCATATGCAGGGGCTGGCCGCCGAGGTCGCCGCCCTGAAGGCCGAGGTGGCCGAGCTTCGTGGCGCGAGGGAGGACGTAAAGACGGCCAAGCCCCGTGCACCAACGAGCAAGCCCGCGGCGACGGCGAAGAAGGTGGCCGCGGCGGCGAATCGCGCCGGTGGCATGAAGGCCGTGGCGAAGACGAAGCCCGCCTCGACGGCAGGCAAGCGTGGCGCAACTGCCAAGGGCAGGACACGATGAGCGCGTCTCCGTTCCCGTTCGATCCGGAACGGGCGCAGGCCGAGGTCGAGGCGTTCCGGCGCAAGCTGGAGGCCGGCCTGGAGACACTCAAGCGGGTGGGGCCGATCGAACTCGGTATCACGCCGCGCGAGGCGGTCTACACCGAAGACAAGCTGACGCTCTGGCATTTCAAGGGCGAGAAAACACCCACGGCGAAGGTCCCCTTGTTGATCTGCTATGCGCTGGTCAACACGCCATGGATGATCGACCTGCAGGAAGACCGGTCGATGGTGCGCAACCTGCTCGAACAGGGCGAAGACGTCTACCTGGTCGATTGGGGCTATCCGGACGGTGCGGACCGCTGGCTGACGCTTGAGGACTATATCGACGGCTACCTCGACCGTTGCGTGGACATGGTGCGTGAACGCCATGGCGTGGAGGCGGTGAATCTGCTCGGCATCTGCCAGGGTGGCGTGTTCTCGCTTTGCTACACGGCGCTGCATCCGGAAAAGGTGCGCAACCTCGTCACCATGGTGACGCCGGTGGATTTTCACACCCCCGACAACATGCTTTCGCACTGGGCGCGCAACGTGGACATCGACCTGTTCGTCGACGCGACCGGCAACGTGCCTGCCGATGTGATGAACTTCGCGTATCTCACCTTGAAGCCGTTGCGCCTGAACCAGCAGAAGTACATCGGCCTCGTCGATATCCTCGACAACCCGAAGGAAGTGGAAAACTTCCTGCGCATGGAAAAGTGGATCTTCGATTCGCCCGACCAGGCGGGCGAGGCGTTCCGGGAGTTCGCCCGCGACTTCTTCCAGAAGAACCTGCTGATCAAGGGCGAGGCGCGCATCGGTGGGCGCCGGGTCGATCTCAAGAACATCACCCAGCCGGTGCTGAACATCTATGCGGAGCAGGACCACCTGGTTCCGCCCGCGGCATCGGCTCCCTTGGGCAAGGCCGTGAGCAGCGACGACTACACCACGCTGGCTTTCCAGGGCGGGCATATCGGCATCTATGTCTCAGGACGTGCACAGAAGCAGGTGCCCCCGGCGATCCACGCATGGCTTGCCGATCGATGACGGTTCGGCTGGCGAAGTTCCTGCTCACCCTGGCGCTCGCCGCCTTCGCCTTCGTGGTGACCTACGGCAATCTGGTCGATTACGGTTCGAATTTCGCCTTCGTCCGGCACGTGCTGTCGATGGACACCACGTTCCCGGGGAACGCGCTGATGGGCCGTGCCATCACCAGCCCGGCCCTGTGGCATGTCGGCTACGGACTCATCATCGCGGCCGAGGGTGCGACGTGCGTGCTGTTGTCGCTGGGTGCGGTTGCGCTCTGGCGTGCCCGGCGCGCGAGTGGCGCCCGCTTCGACGCGGCCAAGCGCTGGGTGGTCGCCGGTTGCACGCTGGGTTTCCTTGTCTGGTTCTTCGGCTTCATGGTGGTCGGCGGCGAGTGGTTCGCCATGTGGCAGTCGAAGGTCTGGAACGGGCAGGAAGGGGCATTCCGGTTCTACATGGCGTTGCTGGGCGTATTGATCTTCGTGAACCAGCGTGACGGCGACCTGGAAGAGCATCGCCGCTGAAGCGGCTCCCACACCAGCTGTCCTGCTGGTGGGCTACCGTGGCGACCCATCGTCCACGGTGTGAGAACCGCTTCAGTTGTGGGAGCCGACCCTGTCGGCGACAGGCCCTCCCACAGCCGCACCCCATGCGATAATCACCGCATGAACTCCCACGCCTCCCACGATTCCATCCGTGCCGTGCAGTGGCACGGCGACCGCCTGCGCCTGCTCGACCAGCGCCGTCTCCCCGCCGAGGAGACCTGGTTCGATTGCACCACCTCCGACGACGTCACGCGGGCCATCCGCGACCTCGCGGTGCGCGGTGCGCCGGCCATCGGCATCGCGGCGGCCTGGGGCGTGGTGCTTGCGGCGAAGGCCGGCGTGGACCTGCCCGCGGCCATGTCCACCCTGCGTGCGGCGCGTCCCACCGCGGTGAACCTGATGTGGGCGCTGGATCGCATGAACCTGCGCATCCTCGAAGGTGCCGATACCGCCGTGCTCGAGCGTGAAGCCCAGGCGATCCAGGACGAAGACCTCGCCGCCAACCGGCACATGGGCGAGTTGGGCGCCGCGCTCATCGAGCCGGGCTCGCACGTGCTCACGCATTGCAATACCGGCTCGCTCGCCACGGCGGGCTATGGCACCGCGCTCGGCGTGATCCGCGCCGGCGTGGCCTCGGGCCACATCGAGCAGGTGTACGCCGGGGAGACGCGTCCCTGGCAGCAGGGCGCGCGGCTCACGATGTGGGAACTCGTGCGCGACGGCATTCCGGCAAAGCTCATCGCCGACTCGGCGGCCTCGCACCTGATGAAGGACGGCAAGGTGAAGTGGGTGATCGTCGGCGCCGATCGCATCGCCGCCAACGGTGACACCGCGAACAAGATCGGTACCTACCAGCTCGCCATCGCCGCGCGGCACCACGGCGTGAAGTTCATGGTCGTCGCGCCGTCCACCACGGTGGACATGGCGACCGCGACGGGTGCCGATATCGAGATCGAATTGCGCGACGCCACGGAATTGTTGTCGGTCTCGGGTACGCGTACGGTGATCGACGGCGCGGATGCATGGAATCCCGTCTTCGACGTGACACCGGCCGAACTGATCGACGCGATCGTGACCGAGCGCGGCGTGATCCTGCGGCCCGATGAAGAACAGATGCGGATCCTGTTTCCGTGACACGGCTGCGCCGCGAGGTCGCGCTGTTCGCGGTCGGCGGCATCCTCGGGCTGGCCGTCGACGCCGGCATCGCGCAATCGCTCGTCGGCCTGGCGGGCTGGAACGTCTATACCGCGCGTGTCGTTTCCTTCCTCAGTGCCGCCACCGTGACCTGGTGGTGGAACCGTACGCACACCTTCGCCCACCGCGATTCCGGTCGCGGCCACCGCGCCGAATGGCTGCACTGGATGGGCCTGATGGCGCTCGGCGCGGTGATCAACAACGGTCTCTACGTGCTGGCCTTCAAGGTGTTTCCCGCCTTGCACGCGTGGCCCGCGGTGGCCGTGGCGGCGGGCTCGGCGGCGGGTGCCGTCGCGAATTTCCTGCTGGCTCGCGCGGTGCTTTTCCGCACTGCCAGGACATCGATATAAGTCGTTGAATTTGCGTGGTTTTTTGCTGTCATTTCCACGCCCGATGTGATATCATCCCTGGGTTGAGCCGACGGCATCGCGCTAGCGCGATACATAGGGCCGGCGGGGGCATTTTCACGGACATCCAGGAAGCCGATTGATGGCAGAACTCGCCAAAGAAGTCATCCGCGTCAACATCGAAGACGAGATGCGCCAGAGCTATCTCGACTACGCGATGAGCGTCATCGTGGGGCGTGCGCTACCCGATGTTCGCGACGGCCTGAAGCCGGTGCATCGCCGCGTGCTGTTCGCGATGAACGAACTGGGCAATGCCTGGAACAAGCCGTACAAGAAGTCGGCCCGAGTGGTCGGTGACGTGATCGGTAAGTACCATCCGCATGGCGACGCGTCGGTCTACGACACCATCGTCCGCATGGCGCAGCCGTTCTCGCTGCGCTACATGCTGGTCGACGGCCAGGGCAACTTCGGTTCGGTCGACGGCGACAACGCGGCGGCCATGCGCTACACCGAGGTGCGCATGGCGCGCCTCACGCACGAGCTGATGGCGGACATCGACAAGGAAACCGTCGACTTCGGCCCCAACTACGACGAAAGCGAACACGAGCCACTGGTCCTGCCGACCCGCGTGCCGAACCTGCTCGTCAACGGCTCCGCCGGCATCGCCGTGGGCATGGCGACGAACATCCCGCCGCACAACATGACCGAGGTCATCAACGCCACGCTGGCGTTGATCGAGGATTCCTCGCTCGGCGTCGACGACCTCATGACATACATCCCGGGTCCGGATTTCCCGACCGCGGGCATCATCAACGGCTCGTCGGGCATCGTCGAGGCGTATCGCACCGGCCGCGGCCGCATCCTCGTCCGCGCTCGGACCGAGATCGAGACCGAGGCCAATGGCCGCGAGACGATCCTGGTCCACGAGTTGCCGTACCAGGTGAACAAGGCCCGCCTGATCGAGAAGATCGCGGAGCTGGTCAAGGAAAAGAAGCTCGAGGGCATCAGCGAACTGCGCGACGAATCCGACAAGGACGGCATGCGCGTCGTGATCGAGATCCGTCGCGACGCGATGGCCGACGTGGTGCTGAACAACCTGTTCCAGCAGACCCAGTTGCAGGTCACCTTCGGCATCAACATGGTGGCCTTGCTCGATGGCCAGCCGAAGCTGCTGAACCTCAAGGACATCCTCGAGGCCTTCATCCGCCACCGCCGCGAGGTGGTCACCCGCCGCACCATCTTCGAACTGCGCAAGGCGCGCCAGCGTGCGCATATCCTCGAAGGCCTCACGGTCGCGCTCGCCAACATCGACGAGATGATCGAGTTGATCCGCACGTCCGCGTCGTCGGCCGAGGCGCGCGAGCGCATGGTCGCCCGCCGTTGGGAGCCGGGCCTGGTGAAGGCCTTGCTCGCCGCCACCGGTGCCGCCGCTTCGCGTCCGGAAGACATGGACCCGCGCGACGGCCTGCGCGAGGACGGTTATCAGCTGTCCGAATCGCAGGCGACCGAGATCCTGCAGATGCGCCTGCACCGCCTCACGGGGCTGGAGCAGGAGAAGCTCTCCGACGAATACCGCGAGATCCTCGATACGATCCGCGGCCTGATCGAGATCCTCGAGAACCCGAATCGCCTGCTCGAAGTCATCCGCGAGGAACTCGAGCAGATCCGCACCGACTACGGCGATGCGCGCCGCACCGAGATCCAGCATTCGCAGGAGGACCTCAACGTCCTCGACCTCATCGCGCCGGAAGACGTGGTGGTCACGCTCTCGCACACCGGTTACATCAAGCGTCAGCCGGCCAGCCTCTACCGTGCGCAGAAGCGCGGCGGCAAGGGCCGTTCGGCCTCGGCGCTGAAGGACGAGGACGTCGTGCAGCAGCTGTGGGTGGTGAACACGCACGACACGCTGCTCACCTTCACCAGCACCGGCCGCGTCTATTGGCTCAAGGTCTACCAGATGCCGGAGGCCGGTCCGGGCGCACGTGGCAAGCCGATCGTGAACTTGTTGCCGCTGGGCGAGGGTGAGAAGGTGCAGGCGCTGTTGCCGGTGCGCGATTACGATCCGAATTGCTTCGTGTTCTTCGCCACCCGCAAGGGCACGGTGAAGAAGACGCCGCTGACCGAATTCGCCTTCCAGTTGCAGAAGGGCAAGGCCGCGATCAATCTCGAAGAGGGCGATGCGCTGGTCGACGTGGCGATGACCGACGGCGAGAGCGATGTGCTGTTGTTCGCCTCGAACGGCAAGTCGGTGCGCTTCGACGAAGGTAGCGTGCGTTCGATGGGCCGCACGGCCACCGGCGTGCGTGGCATGCGCCTGGCCGAGGACGCCGAAGTGGTGTCGCTGATCGTGGCGGCGGGCGAGGGCGATATCCTCACCGCCACCGCGCGTGGCTACGGCAAGCGCACGGCACTCGCGGAATTCCCGAAGAAGGGCCGCGGCACGCAGGGCGTCATCGCCATCCAGTGCTCCGAGCGCAACGGCAACCTTGTCGCCGCCGAGCAGGTCACGGAAACGCAGCAGCTGATGCTGATCTCCGACCAGGGCACCCTGGTGCGCACGCGTGTCTCCGAGGTGTCTCAGCTCAGCCGTAACACGCAGGGCGTCACCCTGATCAAGCTGCCGAAGGACGAGACGCTGATCGGCGTCGTTCGCCTGGAGGCCGAGGAAGAGATCGAAGGCGAGGGCGAGGGCGAAACGCCCGACGGCGAAGCCGCCGCCGACATGCCGCCGATCGAGAGCGGTCCCACGGGGGACGGCGATCCGGCCGAGCCTGGCGAAGCGTAAAAAAGAAAACCCGCGGCGACGCGGGTTTTTCTTTGCCCGGCGGTGGCTCGTCTCTGGGAGAGCGTCGCCGCTGAAGCGGCTCCCACACCTTTCAGCCGTGGGAGCCGACCCTGTCGGCGATATCAGGCGTCGATGGCTTCCAGCATCGCCTCGGCCGTCGACACGCGGAACTCGCCCGGTGCCTCGACCTGGATCGCCTTCACCACGCCATCCTCGGCATAAAGGGCGAAGCGCTTGGCACGGATGCCCATGCCGTTCTTCGTCCCGTCGAGCTCCAGGCCCAGTGCCTTGGCGAAGGTGGCGTTACCATCGGCCAGCATCAGGAGATCCTCCGGCACGCCTTGCGATTCGCCCCAGGCATGCATCACGAAGGCGTCGTTCACCGACATGCAGGCGACCTTGACCCCGCGCTCGCGGAAGTCCTCCATGTGCTGCACGAAACCCGGCAGGTGCTTGTTCGAACAGGTGGGCGTGAAGGCGCCCGGCACGGCGAAAAGCACGACCTTGCCCACGCCGAGAACCTCGGTGCTGCTGACGGTCTTGATGCCATCTTCGAAGATGGCGAGGGTCGCTTCCGGAAGTCGTTCGCCGACTGCGATAGTCATGGGACTGCCTCTTCAGTGGAAAGCGCCGAGTGTACGTCAAGGTTTGTCGAGCTGAAGAAACGGCAACCGGTGCACCCTCGCTCTTGAATTGCCCCGGGCCGGTCATATCTTGATCACCAGACGGCCACGGGGCCGAAACTTCTTTGGAGTCAAACAGATGAACCAGCTTCGTCAGGTATCGTTTCGCCGTGCGCCGGTGTTCGGCAGCGATGTCCGCAACGTGTTCGAGCATTTCTTCGGCGGCGATATCGCCGTGCCGGCCAGCACCGTTTCCAGCGCCTGGGCGCCGCGCGTGGACATCCGTGAAGAGGACGGGCGTTTCCTGATCCTGGCCGACGTGCCGGGCGTGGACCCTGCCGATATCGAGATCCAGATGGACAAGAACGTGCTCAGCATCAAGGGTGAGCGGAAGGCGTTCGCCAGCGAGGCCGAGGGTAAGTTCAGCCGCGTGGAACGTGCGGCCGGTGCGTTCAAGCGCAGCTTCACGCTCCCCGAGAGCGCCGATGCCGACGGGATCACCGCGTCGGGTGCCCATGGCGTGCTGGAGATCGCGATTCCGAAGAAGGCGCAAAGCGCCCCGCGTCGCATCGCCATTAACGCTGCGGGCTAAAACGGCCTAAGCTTAGCTGTCTGGCCCGTGGCGGACCCTGTCCGCCACGGGTGCTTCGTTTTTGGTTTTCGACACAAGCCCGGGAGAGCCTGTGGAGTTCAAGGATTACTACGAGACATTGGGGGTCAAGCCCGACGCGACCGACGCGGAGATCAAGGCCGCGTACCGCAAGCTTGCCCGCAAGTACCACCCCGACAAGAACAAGGAAGCCGGTGCCGAAGAGAAGTTCAAGGCGGTCAACGAGGCCAACGAGGCCCTGAAAGATCCCGAGAAGCGCCGCGCCTACGACCAGCTGCGCGCCGGCGGATACCGCCAGGGCGAGCAGTTCCGTCCGCCGCCGGGCTGGGGTCAGCAGGGCAACGGCTTCGACTTCGGCGACATGGGTGGTCGCGGTGGCGGCGATTTCAGCGATTTCTTCGAGAGCCTGTTCGGTGGCGGCGGTCGTGCCCGCGGTCACCAGCCACAGGCGCGCCGTGGGCGCGATATCCAGGCCAGGATCGAGACCGACCTGCAAACCGCCTACAACGGCGGCAAGACGCGCGTGGTGCTCAACGACTCCTCGGGTGGCGAACGCGTGCTCGAGGTGAAGATTCCCGCTGGCATCACGTCCGGCCAGACCATCCGGCTTGCCGGGCAGGGACATCCCGGCTCGTCCGGGGGCCCCTCGGGCGACCTGCTGCTCGAGATCGCCATCCGGGACGACGCACGCTTCCGGCTGGATGGACGCACGGTGACCCACGTCCTGCCGATCACGCCCTGGGAGGCCGCGCTGGGGGCTACCGTGCCCGTGCCGACACCTGTCTCTTATACACATCT
>NZ_JBPGXU010000119.1:0-11418 GCF_056755675.1 Luteibacter sp. KNZ12-1A
AGATGTGTATAAGAGACAGCCCGGTCACCTGACCACTCGGCGGCTCCGGTGGGAGCCGACCCTGTCGGCGATTCGGGTACTAGAAGCGATTCGGCCCGGCGATATGGCACTTCGCCAGTTCGCCACGCGCCAGGTTCGCCCCGTTCTGGTCGCCGGCCTGCAAGCGCATTTCCACCACCGTCTGCCAGTTGCGTGCGCAGAGGCTGCCCGACTTCGGGCCCATCTCGAACGACTGCTTCGCCAGCTTCTCCGCCAGCGGGTAGTCCTGCATGCGGATCGCGATCTCGGCGCGGTCCTGGATCAGCTCCGGCGCTTCCGGCGCCATCTTCAACGCCTGCACCAGCTTGGCGTCGGCATCGGCGTACTTGCCCGCGCGCTCGTCGGCCTGGGCGGCGTGCTCCAGGCCTTGCACGCCCGGATCGCGCAGCGGCGCGACTTCGATCGCCGACTTCTCGCGCTCACCCGCCGCGCGGACCTGGGCGACGATGTCATAGGTGGGTTTGCTGGGACGGGTGGCCTGCGGCGGAGCGGGCTGGCTGCAGGCGGCAACGAGGGTGACGGTGGCGATGGCACAGAAACGAAGGCGATGCATGGGTCAATCCGTAGGATTACTGGGAACGGCCGGCGTGGGCTGCTGCTCATCGCCGCCGCCGAACATACCCTTGAATCGCTGCCAGAAACAGCCCTCCTCCGCTTCCGGCACGTAACCGGCGACGAACGGGAACTGGCGGGCGCCTTCACACGAGGGATCGGTGCGCTTGCCGGTCTGCGTATTCACGTAGGCCATTTCCAGGCCTTCGCCGGGCGTGGCCGACAACGGGCGGGTCGGCAGCTTGCGGAAGAGTTCCTGCCACACCCGCATGCTGCCCGTGGCGCCGTACAGGCCGGTGGGCTTGTTATCGTCGCGACCCATCCAGACGATGGCGAGACGGTCTCCCGTGAAACCGGCGAACCAGCTGTCGCGCTGGCTGTCGCTGGTGCCGGTCTTGCCGGCCGCATGCAGCCACGAGAGCCCCGAATTGCCGATGGCGGCGGCGGTGCCTCCATTTACCACCTGCTGCATCGCCCAGGTGGTGAGACGCGCGGCGGTCTGGTATTCGCCATCGCCACCCTTCACCTCGTAGCGCTTGATCGCCTGGCCCTTGTTGTCCATCACGCCGCGCACCGCCACCAGCGGCAAGGCGTGGCCGTCCGCCGCGATGTACTCGTACAGCTGCGCCACCTGCAACGGCGAGAGATCCACCGCGCCCAGCAGCAAGGACGGACTCGGGTTCACGTCTTCCAGCCCGAACGACTCCAGGAAACCCTTGATCCGCGGTACGCCCACCTGCATGCCCAGGTTCACGGTGGCGAGGTTCCACGAATGGACCAGGGCGTCGAGCATCGGCACCTGGCCGTGGATCTCGTGGTCGTCGTTCTGCGGTGTCCACGGCTTGCCGTCGGGCTGGCGCAGGTTGATCGGGGAATCGTCGACGATCGAGGCCAGCGACCACTTCGAGGGCTGCGCGAGCGCCACGAGATAGACCAGTGGCTTCACCAGCGAACCGATGGGACGACGCGCATCGAGTGCGCGGTTGAATCCCTGGTCGCCGGGGTCGCGTGAGCCGACCACGGCGAGCACGCTGCCATTGGTGGTGTCGGTGACGACCGCGGCGGCCTGCGCGGCGGCACCGCGCTTGCCCAGCGATTTCATCGTGCCGAGGATCGCCTGCTCGGTGTACAACTGCGCCGACGGATCAAGCGTGGTGAAGATCGACAGGCTGCCGTCGCGCAACGCGGCTTCGTCGAAGTCGGCGGTGATCTGCGAGCGGACCAGCTGCATGAACGCCGGGAAGCGGTTGTGCGGCAGCTGGGCGTTCGCCGCGATGCCCAACGGCGTCGCCTGCGCGGCCTTGGTCTGCGCGTCGTCCAGCAGCCCGGTATCGTGGAACTGCTGGAGCACGAGGTTGCGCCGCGCCAGCGCACGGTCCGGATAACGGCGCGGGTCGTAGTAGCTCGGCCCCTTCACCAGGCCGATGAGCAAGGCGATCTCCTGCGGCCGCAGGTCTTCGAGACGGCGACCGAAGAAGAATTCGCCACCGGCGGCGAAACCATGCACGGCCTGGTTGCCCTGCTGGCCGAGGAAGACCTCGTTGACGTAAGCCTCGAGGATGCGGCCCTTGGAATAATGCGCCTCCATCAACAGCGACAGGATCGCCTCGTTCACCTTGCGCAGCATGTTCTGGCTGCGATCGAGGAACAGGTTGCGCACGAGTTGCTGGGTGAGCGTCGAGCCGCCCTGCACCGTGTGGCCCGCACGGAGGTTGGCGAACGACGCGCGCGCGATGGCGGAGAAATCGAGGCCGATGTGGTTCTTGAAGTCGCGGTCTTCCACGGCCTGCAAGCCCTGCACGAGCAGCGGCGGCACGTTCTCCAGGCGGACGATGCGGCGCTCTTCCTGCTGCGCGCCGTACAAGGTGGCGATGCGGGCGGGGTCCAGGTGGATCGACTTGACCGGCTTGTCGTTGGTGTCGTCGACCACCGAGGCGACCTGCCCGTCGGACAGCGCCACGCGGATACGATGCGGCAGTTCGCCACCGTCGGGCCCGGCGTAACCGTGCGAGGCGATCACGAAGCGCGAGCCATTCTTCGAATAGCTGCCCTGCACCTTGCCACCGCCTTCGGTGGTGTAGCCGGCGAAGGTGAGTTCCAGTTCGAGCGCGGCGGGCGTCATCGGCACACCCTGGGCCAGCGGCAACGGACGCGCGTAGACGCGCGTGGGCACGGCGAACACGAGGTCGTTGAAACGCTCCTGCAGGCGCGCGTTGAGGATCAGCGTGTACGGCAGGAGGAAGCCGAACACCAGGCCCATCACCAGCCAGAAGGGAATGCGCAGCCAGGGCCAGGCGGTACGCAGGAGGGAGCCGAGACGGGTCAAGAAAGCCAACGCGGGGAAATCCTGGGGAAGAAGACGTACCCGGATGATAGGGGCACACCCCCGGCGCCCATCTGAACGAACGCTGGCGGAGCCATGGCGACGCGCGTCAGCGCATCGGCCGCCAGGTCCCGGGGCCGGGCTGGAAGGGTCGCGGATGGACGTCCAGCACCCGCTCGAGCTCCCGATTGTCGGCGATCAGGTCGCTATCCAGCCGGCGTATCGGGCCACGCATGGCCGGCGAGACCAGGGCCGCGAGATCGAGGGCCAGGCGTGGGATCGGCGCGGGCAGCGTGGGTCCACCCGCGCTTCGACGGACGCGGCGGAACATTTCCGCGGCGCTCATGCGCTCGCCTCCACCGATCGGGAACGTGTGGCCGCGGGCGAAGGGCGAGCCGAGCGCGGCCATGATCGCGGTCGCGATGTCCTCGGCGTGCACCGGTTGCCGCTGGCCACGGCCGGCGGGAATCGGGAACACACGGCGGCGCAACGCCGCCTGGACGATCGGCGTGAGGCTCTTGTCGACGCCGGCGCCGTAGATCAGCGTCGGACGGAACAGTGTCCACGGCATACCGCGGGACGCGCAGGTGGCGATCAGGGTCGTTTCCGCATCGCGCAGGCGGCGCGAGAGCTCCCTCTCTTCCGGTACGTCGGAATCGCGCTTGGTCTCGGCGCTCATCGACGAGGTGGCGATGACATGCGGCGTACCCGCCAGGCGGGTCGCGGAGAGCCATGGCGCGAGGTGGTCGAGCGGCCCGAGGCTGACCACGGCGTCGAGCGGCGGCAACTCGGGCATCGCGTCAGGCAACGCGCCCACGAGCCACCGGGGATCGGCCATCGGCTGCCTGCTGACCGCGAGGACATCCGCACCCTCCTCGGCGAGCCGTGGAAGCAGGAACTGGCCGATCTGCCCCGACCCGCCGATGACGAGAACCCTCATGCCGCCACTCAACGGCCGGTCGCGATGCGCTCGTACGCGCTCTGCAGACGCGGATCGTCGGGCGCGTAGCGGCGCGCATGGTCGAGCGCCTGGAAAGCACCCTGGCGGTCGCCCTGGCCGGCCCGCTGGAGGGCGTTGTCGATCCAGGCGCTACCCAGCCGGTGGCGCAGGTCGGCCTGCGAGGTGCCACCAGGCGCGAGATCGGACAGGGTGGCGTAGAGGTTCTCGGCACGCTGGACGTTGCCGCTGGCCACCGCCTGCTGCATCTGCTTTTCCACCTGGGTAGGCAGACCCTGCAACCCCGCACGTGCGGAGGCGTCGTTGCCGTCGATGGCCAGCGCGTTGCGGTAGAGGTCGTAGGCGCTGTCGCCCGGCGGGTCCATGATGTCGCCGCGCGACGCGGCGGCCTGGGCGCGACGGACGAGATCGGCGACCTTGGCCTTCTGCTCCGGCGTGACCGCCATGGAGGCTTCCGGCATCGCGTCGTCGCCCGTGGGCTGTCCGGCGACAGCGGGCGTTCCCGTCTTCGCTTCGCCGCCACCGATACGCGCCCGCGCCGCGGCCAGCTCCGCCGACTTCGGCGCGAGCTTCGCCGCCTGGTCGAGCAAGCGCGTCGCCTGAACGTCGTCCTCGCTGTCGAGCGCGGCATTGGCCTGGACGATCAGCGCCTGCGCCACCCGGCCGAGCCCCGCCTTGGCGTCGGCGTTGTCGGGGTCCGCGGCGAGGGCGGCACGGAACCGCGCCAGGGCGTTGTCGTCGCCTTCACCGATGAAGCGGCCCGCGCGCATCGCATCGTTGCCCTGCTGGACCAGCGTGTTGACCGCCTGGTCGTCCTGTTTCCTGGTTTCCGCGAGCGCCGCCCGCAGCGACGGCAGGTCGCCGTAACCCGGCACCAGGAGGGCGATGCGATCCACCAGCGCGTTGGCCTTTGCCTTGTCGCCCGCCGCGATGGCCTGGCGCGCCTGCGCCGCGAGCGCGTCGCCTACCTTGTCGAGCCCGCGCGCCGCCACCGCATTGGTCTTGTCCGCGTCGAGCACGCGCCGGTACAACGCCCCGGCGCCATCGTCGCCATCGAGCTTGCCGGCGGCGAACGCCTGCTGCGCCTGGTCGACCAGCGACTCGGTGCGCCCTTGCGGGTTGCGCGCCTGCGACAGACGCTGCGCGATACGCTCGACGTCGTTGCCGCCGCCGAGCAACTCACGGGCGACATTGAGCGCGGCTTCCGCGTCGTCCAGCTTGCCTGCGTTGAGGGCCGCGTCCGCCCGCGCCACTTCCGCCTGCCCCACGCGGCGCAGGCCATCGCGAGCCGCGTCGCTGTCGGGTTGCTGGTCACGCGCCTTCTCGAAGAGTTCGCGGGCGCTGTCGCCGTTGGTACCGTCGAGGTGGCCCTCGTCCAGCGCATGATTGGCCTGGGCGAGCGTGTCGTTGAGTTCGGTGGCCGGCACCATGTTGCGCAGCCTGTCCTGTTGCAGCCACAACGCGGTGGCGGCACCGATCAGGACGAGCACCAACACCGGAATCAGCCAACCGCGCTTGCGCGGCGGGCGGCGCTGGGGCGAAGGCGGCGGGGTGCCGCCACGCCGGCGCTCCACGTCGACGACGATGTGCGGCAAGCCATCGTCGGCCGGCGGAACCGGCGCGTCGAGGTCGTCCAGCCGGCCCAGCGTGGGTTCGGTGCGACCGCGCGATTCGCGGTCGTTATTGTCTCTGCGTCCGCTCATGGCAAGGCATCTTCCATAGGAGCGTCGCAGCTTAACATTCGGGCGTGAACGGCCGTTGTAGGCGGGATCGTCAGAGTTCCACGCGAATACGGCTGGCCGCCCGCTTGGCTTTCGCCAGGGCCTCTTCCACCGTGGCCGCGCGCGCCAGCGTCACCGCCATGCGCCGGCGGCCATGGACTTCCGGCTTGCCGAAGATGCGAAGCATCGTGCCCGTCTCGGCCAGGGCGTCGCCGACACCGTGGTACTTCGGCGCATTGCCCTCGCCTTCGACGAGCACCGCGCACGACGCCGCGGGAGCGAAGGCGTGGATCTCGGGCACCGGCAGGCCGAGGATGGCCCGCGCGTGAAGGGCGAATTCCGAGAGATCCTGCGAGATCAGCGTGACCAGCCCCGTATCGTGCGGACGCGGGCTCACCTCCGAGAAGATCACCTCGTCGCCGCGCACGAAGAATTCCACCCCGAAGACGCCCCAGCCGCCAAGGGCCGCCGTGACCGCGTCGGCCTGGCGTTCGGCGTCGGCACGGGCGGCATCGCTCATCGGCTGTGGCTGCCACGACTCGCGATAGTCGCCGTCTTCCTGGCGGTGGCCGATGGGTGCGCAGAACGACACGCCGTCGCGATGACGCACCGTCAACAGGGTGATCTCGTAGTCGAAGTCGACGAAGCCCTCGACGATGACGCGGCCACGCCCGGCGCGTCCGCCCGACTGCGCGTACTCCCACGCCCCCGGCGCATCGTCCGGCGAGCGCACCACGCTCTGCCCCTTGCCGGAAGAACTCATCACCGGCTTCACCACGCATGGCGTGCCCAGCTCCGCCAACGCGGCCAGGAAGTCCTCGCGCGTGTCGCAGAAGCGATAGGGCGAGGTCGGCAGGCCGAGTTCCTCGGCGGCGAGCCGGCGGATGCCTTCGCGGTCCATGGTGAGCCACGCGGCTTTCGCCGTGGGCACGACGGTGAGTCCCTCCTTCTCCATCGCGACCAGCGTCGGTGTGTGGATGGCCTCGATCTCCGGCACCACCAGGTCCGGCTTCTCCTGTTCGATCACCGCCCGCAGCGCCGCGCCATCGAGCATGTCGATCACATGGCTGCGGTGGGCCACCTGCATCGCCGGCGCGTTCGGATACCGGTCCACGGCCACCACCTCGACGGCGAAACGCTGCAACTCGATCGCCACTTCCTTGCCCAGTTCACCCGACCCGAGCAGGAGCACCTTGAGCGCGGTATGGGAATGGGGGGTGCCGAAGGTCTTCATGCGGGAGGAATCCAGGGAAACGAAGCCGCCATTCTAGCCGCCCGGCCATCCGTCCAAAGGGGGGGATTGACTCGCGCCGCGAACGTGATGTGATGGAGCCGTCCCCGACAATCCGGAAGTACGCTCATGAGACGCTATCTTGCCGTCCTCGCCGTACTGTGCCTGGCCCCTTCGACCGTCCTGGCGGAGGAGCGCTGGATGACTGTCCTGCTGGACGGCAGGAAAGTGGGGAGCCTGCGTATCGACCGCCAGATCCAGGGCGATCGCGTGGTCACCTCCCAGGTGCTGGATTTCCGGCTGACGCGGGCGCGCACGCCGCTGGCATTGCGCACCGAACTGCGCTCCACGGAATCGGAGAGCGGGTCCCCCCTCGCCTTCTACGCCAGTACCCGAATGTCGACCCAGGAGAACCTGGCGACCGGTGAGGCGCGTGACGACGGTACGTTCCAGGTAGCGAATACGGTCGGCGGGCAATCGAAGGTCAACCTGCTCGTCTGGCCGACCGGGGCGACGCTCGCGGAAGGCCAGCGTCTCACCATGGTGGCCCATGGATTCAAGCCCGGCACATCGTATCGCCTGCGCAACTTCGACTCGATCAGGCAGCAGGTGGCGAACGTCGACGTGGAGGTCATCGGCGACGAAGTCGTCGTCATGCCGGACGAGACCCGGCAGGCCCTCCACCACCTGCGCCAATCGATCGCCGGGGCCGGGAGCGATCGCAGCGTCGACATCTGGGTCGACGACAACGGCTTCATCCATCGCAGCCTCGCCCCGCTTCTCGGTTTCCGCCTGGAAATGGCGGCCTGCGACATCGCCTGCGCGCAGGCGCCCGACCAGGACATCGACCTGCTGCGCGCCGCGATGATCACGGCGCCCCGGCCTATCTTCGCCGCGATGCGCGTGGCTCCCATCCGCTACACGATCACCGTGCGCGGGGCGATCCCGAACCCGTTCATCGACACCGACGAGCAGCGGGTGAGGCCACTGGGCGACGGGGTGTATGTCGTCGACGTCGGCTTCGGCTCCCGGCACGGCGACGAGCCCGGCCCGCTGGCCGAGGACACGGCCGCCAACGCCTGGGTGCAATCGGACTCCGACGAGGTGCGCTCGCTGGCCAGGAGCGCGGTGGGCGACGCCACGACCGACCTGCAACGGATGCGCCGGCTGCGCTCCTTCCTATCCGACTACATCAACGTAAAGGGTCTCGACGTGGGATATGCCTCGGCCCTGGAGACGATCGCGACACGGCGCGGGGACTGCACCGAACACGCCGTCCTCCTCACCGCGATGGCGCGTGCACTCGGCATTCCGGCCCGCGTGGTGACCGGCGTCGTCTACGCCGATCGCATGGGCGGAGCCAGCCGCGTATTCGTTCCCCACGCGTGGGCACAGGCGTGGATCGACAATCGCTGGATCAGCTTCGATTCGGCGCAGCGCCGTTTCGATTCGAGCCACATCGCCCTGGGCACCGGCAACGGCGAACCATGGCGTTTCTTCGCCGCGATGAACGCGCTGGGCAAGATCAGGATCGATCGCGCCATGCCCGGCGCGGCCCTTCTCGACCTGCCCCCGCCGAGCAACGCAAGCGGTCCGGTGGGGGGCGGACGCGGGGCCCCATGATGCAGGTCACCTTGACTTTGATATCACATTGATATCATATGATCCCACCATTCCAGGGGTCATTCCGTCATGAACGAACGTCCCGCCTCTTCCCTGCCGGGCATCCCGGCCGCCCTCGTACTGATCGTCATCGTCTTGCTCACGGGCTTGGGGACGTTGTCCCAGGTGACTCCCGGGGGTAACCCGGCGGTCGCGGGCGCCGTTGTCCTGATACCCATCTTCGCCTTCCTCGCCAAGGGGTTTTTCCAGGTTCAGCCGAACCAGGGCCAGGTGATGCAGCTCTTCGGCAAGTACGCCGGTACGGAACGCCGCGAGGGCCTGCGCTGGACCAACCCGTTCTATTCCCGCCGCCCGGTGAGCCTGCGCGTGCGCAACTTCGAGAGCAGCCGCCTGAAGGTCAACGACAACGACGGCAACCCGATCGAGATCGCGGCGATCGTCGTATGGCAGGTGGTGGATACGGCCGAAGCGGTGTTCTGCGTCGATGACTACGAGAACTTCGTGCAGATCCAGAGCGAGTCGGCGTTGCGGCAGATGGCGCAGAGCTATGCCTACGATGCCCACGACGATTCGAAGCCTTCCTTGCGCAGCCACGGCGAGGAGATCAACAACCACCTGCGCCAGGAAGTGGAGGCGCGCCTCACGAAGGCGGGCGTCCAGGTGATCGAAGCCCGGATCAGCCACCTCGCCTATGCGCAGGAGATCGCGCAGGCGATGCTCCAGCGCCAGCAGGCGAGCGCCATCGTCGCCGCCCGCGAGCGCATCGTGGAAGGTGCCGTGGGCATGGTGGCCATGGCACTCGACCAGCTCCGGGCACAAGGTGTCGTGGAACTGGACGAGGAGCGCAAGGCGGCGATGGTCTCCAACCTGCTCGTCGTCCTCTGCGGCGACCGCTCGACGCAACCGGTGGTCAACGCCGGTTCGCTGTACAACTGAACGTATGGTGGTGGTCGTAAAAAAGCGACTGGCGTCGAGGAAGGGGAGCCGCCGGGCGCCACCCTGCCTCGAAGCAACGAACCACCGCGATGGCGAAGCCGAGCCTGGCATCCGCTGCGGAAACGCACGATGAGTGAGAAAAAGGCTTACCCGTTGCGTGTGAGCGCCACCGTCCTCGAGGCCATGCAGGCATGGTCCGAGGACGAGTTGCGCTCGCTCAATGCGCAGATCGAATATGTGTTGCGCGATGCGTTGCGGCGCGCGGGACGCCTCAAACCGACGAAGATCCAGCCGGTGGACGATCCCGAGGATTGATGCGGCCTCGTTGGCGGAGCGAAACGCTCATGGCGACCCAGCCGGCGATGAAGGCGACGCCACCCACGGGCGTGATCGCGCCGACCACGCGTGGCGCACCGAGCGCCAGCGCGTAGAGGCTTCCCGAGAACAGCACGATGCCCACGGCGAACAAGCCCACCGCGGCGGCGCGCGCCCGTCCCTCGGGCAGACACGCCGCCGCCACGAGCAGGGCCAGCGCGTGCCAGAAGTGATACTCCACGCCGGTGTGCCAGGTGGCCAACGCCGATGCATCCAGGACACCGCGCAACGCATGCGCGCCGAAGGCGCCCAGGGCCACGGCGGATGCACCCGCGAACCCGGCGAGCAGTGCGGCGGCGGTACTGACATGTTGTCGCATGAGCGTGGGTTCCTCGGTGGACGTGCCTGTTCGCCGGCGCGGGTGGCGTATCCTGCGCGGGATATCTCGCGGAGTGTCGCATGAAGTCGTCCACCTGCCGCCGGTTCGTACTGGCCCTGATCGCCTTGCTCGCCATGGTCGCGCTGAGCGCATGCCAGCGGGAACCGCAGCCCGAATGGCGGCTCACCGATGTATCGGGCCACCTGCCGGACCTGGATTTCAAGCTGACCGACGACAATGGCAAGCGCGTGACCGGCGCCGACTACAAGGGCAAGGTGGTGCTCATGTATTTCGGCTACACGCACTGCCCCGATGTCTGTCCGCTGACGTTGACCCAGTTGCACGTGGTGCTCGACCGCCTCGGCGCGCCCGCGGACAAGGTGCGCATCCTGTTCGTCAGTGTGGATCCCAAGCGCGACACGCCAGCGGTCATGCACGACTACGTGAACGCCTTCGACAAGCGCGCCGTGGGGCTGGTCGGCTCCGATGGCGACGTGGAGGCTCTGGCGAAGCGTTACCGCTCGGCCTTCACCCGTGAGCCCGATCGCGCCGACGGGAACTACGAGGTCAGCCACAGCTCCGCCATCTACCTGTTCGACGCCGCAGGCAAGGCGCGCTTGCTGGCCACGCCGTCCGCCTCGCAGGACGACATCGTCCACGACCTTCACCTGCTCACGTCGCTGGAGACCCGCCCATGAGGTATCGCCCGCTCGCTGCCGCCCTGCTCCTGCTCGCCGGAACCGCCGGCACCTCGCACGCCGCGGATACCGCCGGCGTGCAGGTGACCGGGGGTTGGTTGCGTGTCCTGCCGGGCAGCCTGCCCGCCGGTGGTTATGTCACCTTCGATAACACCACCGATCGCGCACTGACGATCGTCGGCGCGGAAAGCCCGGATTATGCCGAGGCGATGATCCACCGCAGCAGCACCGAAGGCGGCATGGGACGGATGGAGATGATGGACAGCGTGGCGCTGCCCCCGAAGGGCAAGCTCACCTTCGCTCCCGGCGGGTACCACGTGATGCTGATGCAGGCGAAACACCCGGTGAAACCCGGCGAGAAAGTGACGGTGACGTTCAAGCTGTCGGACGGCGGGACGATCCCCGCGATACTGATCGCACGACCGGCGAACGCCAGCGGTCCGACGGACTGAGGGCCGACCCACCGAGGGCCAACCCACTTCCGTGGAACAAGCTCTGGTGGCGTGCCTATTCCTGACCGGTCTATTCGATGCTCTGCTCTTGTGGGAGCCGCGTAATCGGCGCTGGGCGCGTTGCGCCCCCCCCCCCCCCGCCCCCGGGTAGACCCCGCAACCGCCGCCCCACCAACCCCCCGGCCCCCCCC
>NZ_JBPGXU010000120.1:0-11379 GCF_056755675.1 Luteibacter sp. KNZ12-1A
ACCCCATCCCGCGTGGACCAGTGGGTTCGGACCGGCATCCATGTCGAGGGGCGGCCGGAATGGGTCTTCATCAAGATCCACACGCACGGCACGCAGGAAGACGACATGGACACGTTGCTGGGCAAGCCGGTCGACGACATGCACGCCTACCTCGAATCCGCCTACAACGACGGCAAGCGACACGTGCTGCACTACGTGACGGCACGCGAGATGTACAACATCGCGAAGGCCGCCGAAGCCGGCATGACCGGCGACCCCGGCGCATACCGCGATTTCGAGCTCGCGAAGCCGCATGGAACCCCGGTGGAATTGTCTAACACCGCCGCCGTCCTTTAGGATCGCGGCCATGCGCCGCCACACGCCACGCCTGTTCACCCATCTGCGCCGCCATCGCGGCGTGTGGATGCTCGCGCTCGCGGTGTTGCTGTTCAAGGTCGCGATGTCGACCTTCTGCGTGCTCGACGGCCCGCGTGTCGCGTTCTCCGGCGATGCCATGGGCGCCGCCGCTTCGACCGCGACGCTTGACGACGCCGACTTCTGCGTGCTCGACGAAGGCAAGGGTTGCCATTGCACCTGCGCCCACGCCGTAGCGCTGCCGGCAAGCACCGCCAGCGTGATCGTCCCCTCGCTGGTCTCCCGCGTAAGGTCCGCCCCGCCGGTCACGGCGACGCCGGCCTTCGCGCGTTCTCCCCTGCGTCCTCCGATCGCCTGACGTCCGACCGCCCGATACCGGCCGCTTGAACGGCCGCGTCGATTCGTGCCCGATTCCAGGAGATCCACCCATGTTTTCCCCGCGTACCACGCCCTATGGCGTCGTGTGCCTGTGGCTGGCCGCCTGCGCGTTCGCTCCCCACGCGCTCGCCGCATCACCGGCCGGTTTTTCCGCCCCACCCGCCGTGCGCGACGCGCTGCATCGCGTGTGGACGAACCATCCACGCCTCCAATCCGCCGATGCCGCGAGGCGTGCCGGACAGGCGCGGGCCCGTGCCGCCGACCAGCCGGTATACAACCCTTCGCTGACCCTCGAAGGCGAGAACGCCGATGTCGATCGGCGCACCGCCGGAGCCAGTCTCGCGCTCGACCTCGGTGGCAAGCGCCGGGCCCGGGCGGCGGAGGGCGATGCCGCCGCACGCGCGAGCGAGGCGGCCTATGCGCTCGAACGGCGCGAGGTGACCGCGCAATGGCTGAAGGGCTGGTGCGCCACGCTGCTGGCCGCACGGCAGAACGAACTGGGGCGCCAGCGCGTGGACCTGATGCGGCGTTTCGACCATCTGGCCGCGCAGCGACTGGCCGTCGGCGACATCGGCAGCCCCGAACGCGACCTCGCCGCGCTGGCGCTGGGTGAAGCCGAAATCCAGCAAGCCTCGCTCGCCGGACAGGAAGCGGCGGCGCATGCCGCGCTCGCGACCGTCGACCCGGATATCGCCTGGCCGTTGCCACCGTTGCCCCTGGCACTGCCGCCCGCACCGGAAACGGTCGTGCCCCTCGCGACCGGGCAGCGGCCGGAAGTGGTCCAGGCACGTGCCGAACAGGAACGTGCGGAGGCCGGCATCGTCGTCGCCGAACGTGCCCGTCGATCCGACCCGACCGTGAGCCTCACCGGCGGACGCGTGCGCGACGGCGCTCGCAGCGATCGCGTCGTCGGACTGAGCGTGTCGATTCCGCTACCGGTACTGAACACGGGACGCGCCGAGATCGCCGCGGCGCAGGCCGATGCGGACGCCGCCAGCGCCAACCGCCGTGCGGTGCTGCTGCGCTCGGACGCCGGCGTGCGACAGCAGCAGGCCACGTACGCGGCCTTGCTCGTCGCCGTACGGGCCTTCCGGGGAAGCCGGGCGAGCGCGCTCGACGAGCGTACCGCCTTGCTGGAACGGCTGTGGCAAGCCGGGGAGATCGGCACCTCCGACTACCTCGTGCAATTGAAGCAAAGCCTCGATACCGCGTTGTCCGGTCTCGCCCTCGAAAGCCAGGCCTGGCAGGCCTGGTTCGACTACCTCGCCGCCGCCGGCCGTCTCAACGACTGGATCGACGGCGCTCCGCTGGATATCGCCCGATGAACACCCATCTCCACCGACTCATCTTCATGCTCGCCCTCCTGGCGATCGCACCCAGTCACGCCCAGGCGCCCGCCGAGAAGCGCGACGATCCGCTCGCCCTCGACGAGGCCGCCATCAAGGAAGCCGGCATCGTCGTCGACACCCTGCGGCCCCGCGCGATGCACGACCTGATCGTCGCGCCCGGCGAAGTGAAGGCAGACGCCTATTCCACGCTGCTGGTTTCCCCACGCATCGCGGCGCAAGTGGTCGCGCGCCGGGCGAAACTCGGCGACGTGGTGGCCGCCGGCACGCCGTTGGTCGAGCTCTCCGGCGTCGAGGTGGCCGAGACGCAGGGACAACTGCTCGTCGCCAGCCAGGACTGGCAGCGCGTCTCCGCGCTCGGTCCCCAGGCCGTATCCGCACGGCGCTACAACGAAGCACGGGTGGCCCGCGACCAGGCCCGGGCGAAATTGCGGGCGTACGGCTTGTCGGAAGGACAGATCGCGCGCTTGATCGCGCGTGGTTCGTCCGCCGCCGACGGCCGCTTCGAATTGCTGGCCCCGCACGCCGGACGGATCACCACGGACGACTTCCTCGTCGGCCAGCGCGTGGAACCCGGGCAGGCCTTGTTCACCCTGGTGACGGAGGACTCCGTCTGGGTCGAGGCGCGACTACCTCCCGCCGCGGCGAAAGGCGTGAAGCAAGGCGACACGGTGATCGTGGGCGCGCACGGCACGGAACTTCCGGGCACGGTGCTCCAGCGCTCGCACCAGACCGACGAGACGACGCGCACGGTGGCCGTACGCATCCGGGTCGACAACCGCGACGACCTCCTGCATCCCGGTGAACTCGTCGAAAGCCGTATCGCCATCGGCCTTCCCAACCAGCGCCTGGCGGTACCGGCGGAAGCCGTGCTGCTCCTGCAAGACCAGCCCACCGTCTTCGTGCGCCGCGGCGCGGCCGATCGTTTCGACGCCGTCGCCGTGGAAACGGACGCGACCGTCAATGGCTGGACCCCGATCCGGCAAGGGCTGCGTGCCGGCGACGTCTATGTGAGCAAGGGCGCCTTCGCACTGAAGGCAAGGCTCCTGCGCTCGCAACTGGGGGAAGAATGATGCTGCAACGCCTCGTCGCACTCTCGCTGCGATACAAGCCACTGGTGCTGATCGCGTTCACCGTAGTCGCCCTGCTCGGCATCCGGGCCGCCGGCGGCTTGCCCATCGACGCGTTTCCCGACGTGACACCGGTACAGGTCAATGTCTACACCGAGGCCGCCGGCCTCGCCGCCGAGGATGTGGAGCGGCTGCTCAGCACGCCCGTCGAATCCGCGCTCGCCGGACTGCCCGGCGTCGAGGACATCCGGTCGGTGAGCCTGTTCGGCCTGTCGTACGTCTCGGTGTACTTCGACGACGGCACGGACATCTACTTCGCACGCCAGCTCGTGAACGAGCGCCTGCAACAGGTGGGCGACCGGCTTCCCGCGGGCTATGGCAAGCCCGAGATGGGACCGAACACCTCGGGGCTCGGACAGGTGTTCTGGTACACCGTGGAGCGCAAGGACGAAGCGACAGCCAAGGCGCCCTCCGACATGGACCTGCGCAGCCTGCAGGACTGGACATTGCGCCTGGTGCTACGCACCGCGCCCGGCGTGGACGACGTCACGTCCTGGGGTGGGCAGGAGAAGCAGTACCAGGTGCGCGTCGATCCGATCCGGCTCTTCGCCCACGGCCTCGGCATCAAGGACGTCATGCAGGCGGTGGAAGCGAACAACGCCCAGGTCGGTGGCAACGTCGTCGACGTCGGTCGCGAACAATACCTCGTGCGCGGCCTCGGCCTGGTGCGGAATGCCGCCGATATCGGCGGCATCGTCCTTAAATCCACGGATGGCACCCCGGTCTACCTGCGCGACGTGGCGACCGTCATCGAAGCCGGCGCACCCCGGACCGGCGCGGTAACCCGCGATGGCAAGGAGGTGGTCATGGGACAGGCGCTGGCCCGCATCGACGAAAACGCGCGCAACGTGGTCGACGCCGTGAAGGCCAAGCTGGCGACGCTCACGCGGGCCCTGCCGGAGGGCGTCGTCGTCCGTCCGGTCTACGAGCGCAGTGACCTCGTCGACGCCGCCGTCGGCACCGCGACGCGCGCCCTGGTGGAAGGATCGATCCTCGTCGCCGTGGTGTTGTTCCTCTTTCTCGGCGAGCTGCGCAGCGCCCTGATCGTCATCGCGACCTTGCCGCTGGCCCTGCTGATCGCCGTGATCTGCATGGCGCAGGTCGGGCTTTCCGCGAACCTGATGTCGCTCGCCGGATTGGCGATCGGTATCGGCATGATGGTGGACGGCGCCGTGGTGATGGTCGAGAACGCGTTCCGCCTCATGGCCGAGCGCAAGGCCCGCGGCGAACCGGAGGACCGCACGGCGGCCGTGCGCGACGCGGCGCGCGAGGTCGCCACGCCGATCGCCTTCGCCATCCTCATCATCATCGTGGTGTTCCTGCCGCTCTTCGGCCTGCAAGGGCTGGAAGGCAAGATGTTCAGGCCCATGGCCTTCAACATCGGCTTCGCCATGGCGGGGTCCCTGGTCCTCGCGCTGACGCTCATTCCCGTCCTGGCGGCCCTGCTGCTCAAGCCTGGCGAGGAAAAGGACACCCGCCTGGTCGCCTGGCTGAAACGCGGCTATGCGCGCGTGCTGCGCTGGTCGCTCGCGCACCGGCCGATCGTGGTCGGCCTCGCGGGGACCGCCCTTCTGGCCGCACTGGTCCTGTTCCCCTTCCTGGGCAAGGAATTCATGCCCAACCTGCGCGAGGGTGCGATCATGTGGCGGATCACCTCGATTCCGTCGGCCTCGCTGGAAGAATCGATCGGCATATCGAAGCGCGTCGCCGAGCGGATAAAGAACCGCTTCCCCGAAGTGGAAACCACGCTGGCGATGATCGGTCGCGCCGAGAAAGGCGAAACGGCGGACGTGAACTACATGGAGGTCTATACGCCGCTGAAACCCAAATCGCAGTGGCGCGCCGGGCAGACCCTGGAGTCGATCGAACAAGCCATGCAGGACGACCTCGGCGCGCTCCTGCCCACGGCGGTGGTGAGCTACACCCAGCCGATCCAGATGCGCGTGGAGGAGTTGATCTCCGGCGTGCGTGCCACGCTGGCGCTGAAGATCTACGGTGACGACCTGGGCGAACTCGACAGGCTGGCTTCGCGCATGAAGGACGTGCTGGCTCGCATACCCGGCGTGGCGGACCTCGCGCTGGAGGCCAACATGGGCAAGCCGCAACTGCGCATCGAGGTGGACCGCGACGCCCTGGCCCGGTACGGCCTCAACGCGGACGACGTGCTCACCGTGGTGCGCAACGGCATCGGCGGCGAAGCGGTGGGCACCCTGCTCGAGGGCGTGCGCCGCTACGACATCGCGATACGCCTGGACGATGCCAGCAGGGCGTCGCCTGTCGCGATCGGGCGGATTCCGATCCGGACGCCGTCCGGCGCCCTGGTCCAACTCGGCCAGGTGGCGAAGGTGACCACGGCGGAAGGCTATTCGTTCATCCGCCGGGAGGCCTTGCAGCGTTACGCCGTCATCGCCATGGATGTACGCGGGCGCGACATCGACGGCTTCGTCCGCGAGGCGAACGAACGCATCGGCGCGTCGGTCGCCCTTCCCACCGGCTACTACACCGCATGGGGCGGCGCCTTCGAGAACCAGCAGCGGGCGCTCAAGCGCCTAGCCCTGATCGTCCCGGCGACCATCTTCCTCATCTTCGTGTTGCTCTACACCGCCTTCAATTCATTGCGCCGCGCGAGCCTGATCCTCGCCAACGTGCCCTTCGCGATCATCGGCGGGATCTTCGGCCTGTTCATCACCGGCCAGTACATCTCGGTGCCCTCGGCGATCGGTTTCATCGCCGTCTTCGGCGTGGCGATGTTGAACGGCATCGTCCTGGTGAGCTTCCTCGATGCGCAACGCGCCGCGGGACTCGACGTGCGCGACGCCGTGCTGCGTGGCACTTCCCTGCGCTTGCGGCCGGTGTTGATGACCGCGAGCGTCGCTATCCTCGGACTCGTGCCCATGCTGCTGTCCAGCGGCGTGGGGGCGGAGACGCAACGCCCCCTGGCGACCGTGGTCGTGGGTGGCCTCATCACCTCCACCCTGCTGACCCTGGTGCTGCTGCCGGTCGTCTACGACTGGATGGAACGGAAAGCGAAGCCGAAGTAACGATCCAGCGAACGCTCCGGGTGAAACGGAATCATGCAGGACCGTTGCGGATTCTCCCAACGGTCCTGCAGTTCGTAACCGAGCGACGAGAGTCCGCCGAGGAATTCGCGCTCGGCGGTCACCCGGTAAGGACAGCAGGCGGTGCCGATGTTCTGCACGGTGAAGTACGACTCACGCATGTGGACGGGCACGGAGTTGAGCAGCAGGAAGCGTGGCCGCCGCTCCATCGCCTGCAACGCCTCGACCAGCGAGTAACGCAGGTACTGCAACGAGCCCGCCGCGAAAAGCACGTCCACCCCGGATGCCTTCGCCACCTCGTCGGCGAAATGCAGGCGTCCGGCCGGGTCGTGCTCCTTCGCCCAGCGCTCGCCCGCGGCATTCACGGCCGGCACGTCCATCACCGTCCAGCGCAGGCTCGCCGGATAGGCAAGGTATTTCTGGTAAGCGTAATAGGCGATGCCGATGTGTCCGCCGATGTCGAACACGGTACGCGCGCCGTCGGCGAAGAAGCGGCCGAGCCAGTACATCATCGGATAGTCGTTGATGAAGACCCGCCGGGTCCGCTCGCGGTAGAGTTCGGCCGACTCGGTGTTGTCGTAGCCGCTGGTGTTGGCCGCGGGAATGCTGGCCTGGGCCTCGTCGAACGTGGGGAACACGCCACGATACAGATGGTGGGTCAACGCCCGGTGCGCGAAGAACGTCCGTGTGTATCGCGCTTCGAGAAAGGAACGGATCAACGGCAGCCTTGCCGTCGCCTCCTGGTACGGCCGGGAGTCGACTTGCGTGTTCATGAGCACCTCTGGACGGATCCTGCGACCCTAAGCCTGCGCCTCGAAACCCGTCCTGCCCATCGTCCAGAGGCCTAGTCCATCCGGCCAAGGAGGCCGGGAAGATCAGCCCTGGCGGCGGGACTGCATGTCAGAACGCACGCGCCTCAGGCCGCGGTACAGCCAGCGAAGCGGCGCATACATATGGAATCCAGCGGTGGCGCGGGTGGCCCGCACCACGTAGAGCGATCCGCACGGCTCCGCTCGCGTCGACAGCAGCCGTTTGTACTGGTTGTCGCCGTAGCCGAAGCTGATTCGTTCGCCGGGGAAGCGGTCGAGCAGCCCACGTACCGCCTGGAACACGGCCACCGAGCCGATGCCGATCTTCGCGACCTCCTCGTCGTAGCCGAGATCGTCGACGAGATAGGTGCCCGCGATGCGATAGCCGTGCACATACGCCAGCGGCCGGCCGTCACGGACCACCACATGACCGATCATCTGGCCCGCCTCGGCGAGACGCTGGAACAAGGCGACACGTTCGGGAGCCTCCCAGTCGATGGGCAGGTCGGCGTGATGCCATGTCCGCGCGTACAACTCGTTCATGAGGCGGCAGTACTCGGCCATGTGTTCCCCACGATCGAACACGCGCAGCGCGGCGTCACCGCCCAGCTTGCGATAGGCGCGCCCGACCCGTTGCACGAGGTCGGCGCGCTTCTTCTTGTCCATGGCGGCAAGCCATGCCTCGGAGGACGGCTGCGGGTCGATCGACCAGTGCACCTGGTCGAGCAGGTGCGCCACCACGGTGCGGAAACCGCCGCCATGCGACAAGGAGGCGGCGAAGCGATTGGGCAGGTCCGCCTCCTGGATGCGGACGACGCGGATATTGGGGTCGTGGGCGATCTGCCGGGACACCAGCAGTTCCACGGCGGAACGCTCCCCTTCGTTGGCGACGACGCCGGCACCGAGCATGCGCAGGGCCGCGCCCCGGTACAGCTGCAACCGCCGCCCCGCGAGGTCGAGCCGCGCCGTGTGATCGATGGCCAGCAGCGGCGCGTAGCCCGCCACCCGGCCCTCCGCATCGCGAACGACGATCACGTGCGGCACGGTGCCATCGTGACGGCTGACCACCTCGTACTCGATCCAGTCCGGGTGCTGCACGATGCCGCTGGCCGCTCCCGGCTGTTCCGCGACGCGCGCCAGTTCGTCGCGCAGGCCGCGAAGGGTGTCCAGGGTATGCAAGGTGGAACAGACGTAACTCATGGGCTGGCCTTCGCCGCGGAAGGTTGGACGAACCGAAGCCCCCGGATCAGCAACCGTCCGGGCGGTCCGAGGCGACGGCTGATACCCGTCATCAGGTTGAGGTCGTCACCGGTCCAGTAGCGAACGAGCATGCTGCCTGGCAGGTACAGGGCCATGAACACGGCCCCGCCGACGAGGAAGCCGAGTCGCGAAGGCGTGGCGGCGGTGGCTCCCCATGCGGCGAGCGTGGCGACGAAACCCACCGCGAACAGGCGCGACATGGCCGCCACCGGCAGGGCGCCGCTGGTCGCCTTGCGCAGGTAGTGGATCGCCAACGCCATCTCGACGACGCGCGTCGCCGCATAGGTGATGACGGCACCGGCCAGGCCGAGCGGCGGGATCAACGCGGCGCCGAGCACGACATTGGCGGCCAGCGCGACGACGGCGATGCGGATGCGGTCGTCCTGGCGGTCGACGACGGTCTGGAACGCGGCGATGCCATTGCCGATGAGCAACAGGCCGCCCAGCACCAGGGTCGCCTCGATGGCGGGAATCGCATCGACATAACGGTTGCCGTACATCAGCCGGACGATCTCGGGCGTGGTGACGAGCCCCAGCCCCGCGATGGCGATACCGACGGCCCAGTAGAAGCGCGTGGCTTCGGAAAGGAAACGTGCGGCACGCGCCGTTCCGCTCTCGCCATAGGTCTTGGCCATGTACGGCAGCAAGGTGGACGTGAGCCCCACCGAGAACAACTGCACGGCGCCGCGGGTAAGCGTCCCGGCGATCGCGAAATAACCCACCGCGACCGACCCGGCGAAGGCATTGAGCAGGAACACCTCGATCGTGCCGACGCGGAACGATCCCATCAGGACCAGGGCCGCCGTGAGGCGGAGGTGGCGATTTACCCGCCTGTTCACGTCGGGCGGGATCGGCCCGGGCGCATAGGGGCGACAGCAGCGACGATAACCGATGCGGTTGATCAGGTTCAGCAGCAGGCACGCCACCGCGAACAGGGCCACGAAGGACACGAGGTCCGCGTGCACGATCATCGCCCCGAGCACGAGCAGCATGCCGACGATACCGGCGGCCACGGTGGCCACGGCTTCCGGCTCGAAGCGTTCCTGTCCCTTGCCGATGGCGACGAGCATGGCGTAGTTGGCTTTCGCGACCACGGCCACGATCACCAGGGCCATGATCGGCAACAGGGAGTCGTCCCATTCGGAGGGGCGGAACAACCAGCCGATCAGGACGAACAGGAGGATGACCGCCAGCGAGCTGTAGGTCTGGATACGTGAGAAACGCGCGGCCAGATGCGAGGCGAGCGATGCCTCGCCCATGCCGTCGGCCTCGGCGATGAACTTGGTCGACGAGGTGGTCAGCGCGTGGTTGGAGCAGACGATCAGCCAGCCGCACAGCCATACGGTGAAGGCGTAACGGCCGAAATCGGACGGGCCCAGCGAACGGGCGATCCACACGCTCATCAACAAGCCGAGCGCGTACTCGATATACGTGGACACCGTGACGATGCCGATGCTGCGCAAGACGGCGACGCGGCGGTTCATGGCGATACCGTCCGTTGCCGCGTGCCGGCGCCCGCGGGCTGCGCCATCATCCACTGCGCCACGCCGGCGCCGCGATTGTTCCAGTTGAAGCGGCGCAAGGTATCCGATATCGCCGCGCAGGCGGGGCTGTACGACGCGGCGATCGCCTGGAAACGTTTCTTCAACGCGGCGGCTTGCTCAGGATCGGTCTCGAAATACCATGCGGCCGCCACCGGCAAGCCGAGCTCGACCGTGTGGCCATCGCTGTACCAGCCTTCGGTGTCCTGTATCTTCATCAGCGCGTCGGTCGTGGCCTGCGACGACGACCAGTACCAGGCGATCTGTCCATGCGGGCCGGAGCAATCGTTGCGCCAGTCGTGCGGCGACACGAGCCGTTGCGGATCGATCCAGCCGTATCGCTCCAGGTAGCGGCCGAAACCCGTAAGCATGCCGGGGATGCGCGGGTCGGCCGTGACCAGCCACGCGTGCCACAGGCCATCCACGATGTTCTCGCTCATCCACGGCGAGGCGCCGCGTACGTCGCCACCGCCGTGCGGATCGTTTTCATGCACGTTCCAGCTGTTGCGCCAGGAGCCGTCGTCGCCGAGACCGTCCGGATTCGTCCGCTGGTGATCGTGCAGCCAGCCCACGCGCGCATCGATGCGCTGCCGGTAGCGTGTGTCGCCGGTGAGTTCATAGGCCGCCACTGTCTCGACCAGTCCGAGGCCGGCGAGGCGCTCGGTGAAATAGTCATCCGGATGCCGGTACGGCCCCGGTGCACCGTTCCAGCCACCGCTGTCCCACAACCCGGCCATCTTCGCCACGGTCGCCGCGTCGTGCATGGAGTCGTCGCCCGTGAGCGCCACGGCGAGCAGCACCGGCTCGATATACACGTATTTCACGTCGCACGGCTTGCCGTCGGGTAGCCAGCCCCCGCCACAGGACGGGCTCACCGGCATGCCGTCGCGCTTGATCCCGGCCATGTACCAGCGATAGCTCATCTCGGCCGCTTCGAGGTAGTCCGCCCTGCCCGTGCGCACATAGGCCTTGAACAGGGTCGACGGCCGGTCGAACAACCATGCCGTCGTATCCTTCGTGGGCAGCGCGGACGCCCAGCGGAACTGGCCGTCGACATAACGGGCGTAGGGCTCGTCGTTCGCCGCCACGGACTGTGGCCCCGCGATGAGGGAGGCGGTGAGCCATTCCGGCGTCAACGTCGCGATGGCGGCGAGCCGGCCGTCGACCAGGCCGCTGGCATACGGCCAGCCGCCGATGTCCGCCGTGCGCGGGGTGTCGAGGGTGAAGTGGTAGATGCCGGGTGCCGCGCGGAATTGCACGCGAACGGCACGCACGCTGCCGTCGCGGAAATGCCATGCCAGGGTGGAAGCGACGGCGGCGGGAACCTCGCGGCCGTGGCCGTCGACGATACGAACCTGCGCCGGATCGCGCAGCAGGCCCGGCGGGAACGGAATTCCCATGGTCACCGGCAAATCGTCGCCACGTCCCGCCAGCCGACGCACCTCGATCTTGCGAACGGCTTCCGTGGAAGCGCCTGTCGGCGCTTTTGTGTGAGTTCTTGT
>NZ_JBPGXU010000121.1:0-11267 GCF_056755675.1 Luteibacter sp. KNZ12-1A
AGATGTGTATAAGAGACAGGCGCGCCGTTCCCTCTTCCGCTCCTTCCGCCGCGCCTTGCGCGCCTTCCAGCGCTCCGACAGGCAGGCGAAGATCACATACAGCGCCGGCGTGGAAAGCAGGGTCAGGCTCTGCGAAATCACCAGGCCGCCGATCATGGCGATACCCAGCGGCCGGCGCAGTTCGGCGCCCTCGCCCAGGCCGATCGCCAGTGGCGTGGCGGCCAGGATCGCCACCATCGTCGTCATCATGATGGGGCGGAAGCGAACCAGGCAGGCCTCGCGGATGGCGCCCTTGTAATCGAGACCATGCTCGCGCTGCGCCACCAGGGCGAAGTCGATCATCATGATCGCGTTCTTCTTCACGATGCCGATCAACAGCACCAGGGCGATCATCGCGATCACCGACAGCTCGGTATCGGTGATGACCAGCGCGGCAAGCGCGCCCACGCCCGCGGCGGGCAGGGTCGAGAGGATGGTCACCGGGTGGATGAGGCTCTCGTAGAGCATGCCCATCAGGAGGTAGACCGTGATGATCGCGGCCAGGATCAACAACGGCATGTCGCTCTGCGATTGCTGGAAGCGGCGGAAGTCGCTGCCGGCGTCGAGGCGTATGTCACCGGGCATGCGCATGCCGTCGATCGTCTTCTGGATGATTTCCATCGCCTCGCCCATGCTGACGTTGGGCGCGAGGTTGAAGCTGACGCCCATGCTCGTGTACTGGTCCTCGTGCACGATCTGGGTAGGCGCGAGTCCCGGCACCTGTCTGGTCACCGCGGTCATCGGGATCATCGCGCCGGAACTGGAGCGCACGTAGATCTGGTTCAGCGACTCCGGCGTGGCGGCCATCTGCGGCAGCGCGTTGACGATCACGCGGTACTGGTTGATGTCCGAGTAGATCGTCGAGACCGCACGCTGGCCGAAGGCGTTGTAGAGCGCGCCGTCGATGTCGCCGATGGACACGCCCAGGCGTGCCGCCGTATCGCGGTCGATTACCATGTTCTGGCGCAGGCCGGCGGCATCGATGTCGCTGCCGACGTCCTTCAGCATCGGGTTCTTCTTCAGCGCGTCGACCAGCCTGGGCAGCCAGGTCTGCAATTCGACGATGTCGTTGCCCTTCAGCGACACCGAGTACTGGCCGCCCTGCGTGTTGCCGCCGCCACCGCCGGTGGGCAGGTCCTGGATCGGGCGCAGGCGCAGGTTGAGGTCGGGATACTTGTTGGCCTTGGCCGACAGCCGGTCGAGCACGACGAAGGTGCTCTCCTTGCGCCCTTCCGCCATGGTCTTCAGTTCGATGTTGAAGAAACCGCTGGAACCCGTGCGGCTGGTGCCGAGGCGCGAGCCCACGGCCTTCACGGCGGGATCGTCCAACAGCATCTGGGTGAGACGGGCCTGGCGCACCTTCATTTCCCCGAACGACACCGTCGAGCTGGACGTGGCGCGGGCGCCGATCAGGCCGGTGTCCTGAGGCGGGAAGAAGCCCCCCTTGACCATGCCGAAGAGCACGAAGGTCACCCCGACGAGGATCAAGGGCGTGATGGCCATGAGCAGGGCGTGGCGCAGGGTCCAGTCCAGCGCCACGCGGTACATCCCGAGCAGGCGCTCGTGCATCCGCTCCAGAGCCCGGCCCAGCTTCGATTCCGGCTTGTCGTCCTTGTGCGCCGTGAGGAAGTGCGCGCACAAGGACGGGGTCAGGGTCAACGACACGATGGCCGACACCACGATCGCGGCGACCAGGGTGATCGTGAATTCCTTGAAGAACATGCCGATGATGCCCGGGGCGAGCAGCAACGGGATGAACACCGCCACCAGCGACCCGGTGATCGAGACGATGGTGAAGCCGATCTCTCGCGCGCCGAGCAAGGCCGCCTCGAAGCGTGGGATACCCTCGTCCATGTGCCGGATGACGTTCTCGATCACCACGATGGCGTCGTCGACGACGAACCCGATCGCGATCACCAGGGCCAGCAACGTGAGGTTGTTCAACGTGTAGCCGAACGCATACATGACCACGAACGCACCGGCCAGCGATAGCGGTACGGCGAGGCCCGCGATCACCGTCGGCGCCAGCCGCCGCAGGAACAGCGCCATCGTCATGATGACCATGGCGAGGCTGATCAGCAGCGTGGCCTGCACCTCGTGCAGCGAGGCGCGGATGGTCGGCGTGCCATCGAAGAACGAATGCAGCTGCACGCCCGCCGGCAGCCATGCCTGCATCGTCGGCATCTGCGCCTTGATCCGGTCCACGGTGTCGATGACGTTCGCGTCGGCCTTCCTGTAGACGTACATCAGGATGCCGGGCTTGCCGTTGAACCAGGCCGCCTGGTAGGCGTCCTGCTGCCCGTCGTAGACCTTGGCGATGTCGGACAGGCGGATCGGCACGCCGTTGTTCACGCCGATGATCAGGTTGGCGAACTCTTCGGCCGTATGCAGCGAGTCGGTGGCCGTCACCGCCATCGTGGTGACGCCGTCGCTGAGGAAGCCCTGCGGCGAGGTCACGTTGGCGGCGGTGAGCGCGTTGCGCAGCTGGTCGGGCGACAGCCCCATCGCATTCAGCGCGCGCAGGTTCACGTCCACGCGGATGGCGGGCGTGGCACTGCCGGCGATATCGACGGTGGCGATGCCTTCCTGCTGGCGCAGGCGCTGGGCGAGGATCGAATCCGCCACGTTGTAGAGCGCGGTCGGCGCCACCGTGTCGGAGGTGAGCGCCAGCACGATGATGGGGTCGTCGTTCGGGTTGGCCTTGGTGTACGACGGCGCGTTCAACAGACCCGGCGGCAAGTCGGGCTGGGCGGCGTTGATGGCGGATTGCACGTCGCGCGCGGCGGCGTCGATGTTGGTGCCGTTCTGGAAGAACAACAAGACGAAGGCGCTGCCTTCGGAGCTGTTCGAACGCATGGACTCCACGCCCGGCACCTGGCCCAGGTGGCGTTCCAGCGGTGCGGCCACGGTGGAGGCCATCGTGCTCGCGTCGGCGCCGGATTGCTGCGCCTGGACGAAGATCGCCGGGAACTGGATGTTCGGCAGCGCGGCCACGCCGAGCAACGCATAACAGATGATGCCGACCGCGAAGATGCCGATAGCCAGCAGCGAGGTGCCGATGGGACGGCGTATGAAGGGGCCGGAAATGTTCATGGGGCGAAGCGGCTCATGGGGCGCGGGATGGCATGGGGCATCCCCTGCCTAACGCGCCAACCGGAAAAAGGTTTCGCCGGGCGGCGAACCGTCCGGCGAAGAGGGGGTATTTCCTTGGGAAGGGGCGATCCGCCATCAGCCCGCGGTCTGCGGTTCGATGCCGTGCGCCAGGGCGCGTCGTCGCTTGCGCTCGGCCAGCCAGTCCGAGAAACGCTCCATGTAGAGATAGATCACCGGCGTGGTGTAGAGCGTGACCAGCTGCGAAAGCAGCAGGCCACCGACGATCGACACGCCCAGCGGCTTGCGCAGTTCGGAACCGATACCGTTGCCCAGGGCCAGGGGCAGCGCGCCGAGCAGGGCGGCGGCCGTGGTCATCATGATCGGACGGAAGCGCAGCAGGCAGGCACGGCGGATGGCCTCCTGTGCATTCAGCCCGGTGCGCTTCGCCTCGATGGCGAAGTCGATCATCATGATCGCGTTCTTCTTCACGATGCCGATCAGCAGGACGATACCGACGATACCGTCCACCGACAGGCTCATGCCGCACAGGAGCAGGGCGAGCAACGCGCCGACACCGGCCGGGGGCAACGTGGAGATGATCGTCAGCGGGTGGATGTAGCTCTCGTAGAGCACGCCCAGCACGATGTAGATGACGATGATCGAGGCCAGCAGCAGAAGCACTTCGTCACCGACCGAGGACGAGAACTCGGCGGCCTTGCCGATGAACTGGCCACGCACTTCCGGCGGGAAGTTCAGTTCCTTCTCCACCTCGTGGATCGCGTCCACGGCCGACGACAGCGAGTAACCCGGCGCGAGGTTGAACGAGATCGTCACGGCCGGCAGCTGTTGCAGGTGGCTGACCACCAGCGGGGCACTGGTGACCTGGGCACTGGCGAGCGCGGCCAGCGGGATGGTGCCGCCACCGCCGACCTGGAAGCCGACGTTGCCGGTATTGCCGATGCCCGCCGGCGTGGCCGAGTTGCTCGAGGCCACCTGGCCGAAGCTGGTGGCGTTGGAGCCGGTCAGGGCGCCGTTGCCATTGCCGCGCACGGTGAGCTTGTTCAGCAGGTCGGTGCTGGTGCGGTATTCCGGCGAGACCTCCAGCACCACGCGGTACTGGTTGAGCTGGGTGAAGATCGTGGAGATCTGCCGCTGCCCGTAGGCGTCGTACAGCGTGTCGTCGATGGTCTGCACCGGCACGCCGAGGCGGCTGGCGCTGTCGCGATCGATGGTGAGCTTCAGCGCATTGCCCTTGTCGGCGAGGTTGCTGTCGACATCGGCCAGCTCCTCGCGCTTGCGCAAGGCCGAGGTCATCTGCTGCGCGTAACCCGCCAAGGCGGTCGAATCCACGGCGGACAGCGAGTACTGGTATTCGGTGGCGGACACCTGGCTGTCCAGCGTCACGTCCTGCACCGGCTTCAGGTACAGGGCCACGCCAGCGATATGCGAGGCGGCCTCCTGAAGGCGCGGCAGCACCTCGTCGAGACTGTCGCGGTCGCCGCGATCCTTCAGCACAAGGGATATCTGGCCCTGGTTGAGGGTCGGATTGACCGAGCCCGCGCCGATGAAGGCGGCCACGCCGGACACGGCGGGGTCCTTGCCCAACGCGTCGGCCACGGCCTTCGTGCGCTTCTCCATCTGCGGGAAGGCGACGTTCTGGTCGGCCTGTACGACGGCGGTGATGAGGCCGGTGTCCTGCTCGGGCAACAGGCCCTTGGGGATGATGATGTAGAGCACGACCGTGAGCGCCACCGAAAGCGCCGCGACGGTCATGGTCAGCGGCCGGTGGGCGAGCACCCAGTCCAGGCTGCGGCCGTAGCCCTCGACGATGCGCGACCAGGTGGTGTGCTTGCCGGCGGCCGCGGCGTGTTCATGGGCGTCGTCGGCGTCCGGCAGCTGGTCGGCCTTGAGCAGGTACGCGCACATCATCGGCGTGAGCGTCAGCGAGACCAGCATCGAGATCGCCACGGCGATGGTCAGCACCCAGGCGAACTCGTGGAACAGGCGGCCGGTGACGCCCGGCATCAGCAGCAGCGGCAGGAACACCGCGATCAGCGAGACGGTCAGCGAGAGCACCGTGAAGCCGATTTCCTTCGCGCCCACCTCGGCGGCGGTCTTGGCGTCCTGACCCTGCTCGATATAGCGGACGATGTTCTCGATCATCACGATCGCATCGTCGACGACGAAGCCGGTCGCGACCGCCAACGCCATCAGTGAAAGGTTGTCCAGCGACATGCCGGCGAAGGCCATGACGCCGAACGTGCCCATCAGCGACAGGGGCACGGCCACCGACGGGATCACCGTGGCCCACAGGCGGCGCAGGAAGACGAAGATCACCGCGACGACGAGGCAGATCGTGAGGATCAGGGTGAACTGGACATCCTCGACCGACGCACGGATGGTGATGGTGCGATCGGAGAACACCTGCAGGTGCACATCGGCCGGCAGCACCTTCTGCAGGTCGGGAATGGTCTGGCGGATCTGCTGCACCGTCTGCACGATGTTCGCGCCGGGCTGGCGGCGGATGTCGAGCAGTACGGCCGGCTTGCCGTTCGCCCATGCGGCGAGCTGGTCGTTCTCCACGCCGTCGATCACGTTCGCCACGTCGGACAGGCGCACGGGGGCGCCGTTCTTGTAGCTGATGATCGTGCCCTTGTACTCGGCGGCATCGGCCAGCTGGTCGTTGGTGCCGATGCTGTACGACTGGGTCTTGCCGTTCAGCGTGCCCTTGGGCGCGTTGACGTTGGCCTGGGTGAGCGCGCTGCGCACGTCCTCCATGGTCAGGCCGAGGTTGGCCAGCTGGGCCGGGTTCACCTGGATACGCACGGCCGGGCGCACGTTGCCGGCAATGGATACCAGGCCAACGCCCTGCACCTGCGAGAGTTTCTGCGAGAGGATCGAATCGGCGAAGTTGTTCACGTCGCGCAGCGCACGGCTGTCCGAGGTGAGCATCAGCGTCATGATCGGCGCATCGGCCGGGTTCACGCGGTTGTAGACGGGCGGATACGGCAGGTTGTTCGGCAGGGTGCCGCGCGCCTGGTTGATGGCGGCCTGCACGTCCTGCGCGGCGATGTCGATGTCGCGGTCCATGTTGAACTGCAGGATGATCGTCGACAGGCCCGCCGACGAGTCCGAACTCATCATGTTCAGCCCGGAAATCTGGCCGAAGTTACGCTCCAGTGGCGTGGTGACCAGGGCCGCCATGGTGGTGGCGCTGGCACCGGGGTACTGCGTGGTGACGACCAGGCTGGGCGCGTCGATCTCCGGCAGCGCCGACACCGGCAACTGCCGGTAGCCGAGGATACCGAGCAACAGGACCGCCACCATCAGCAACGAGGTGGCGATCGGCCGGCGGATGAAGAGTGTCGAGAAACCCACGTTCTATTCCTGGTGTCGGGACCTCGCGGTCCGTGGCGGCGCGTCCGTCGTGGACACGCCGCGCGCTAAGCGCTATCAGCCGCGGCGTCCGCCCTGGCGGCCCTGCTGATCCTTCTTCGCCTTCAACTCCTCGGCCGTGGGCGCGGCGGGAACCTGTCCCGGCGCCAGCGGCTGCACCTTCGAGCCCGGCTTGAGGCGGAACTGGCCCTCGGTCACCACCTTGTCGCCGAACTTCAGGCCCTTGCTGATGAGCATGTGGCTGTCGCCCACCTCGGTGGCGGTTTCCACGGGCTGCATCTTGACCGTGTTGTCGCCCTGCACGAGGTAGACGTAGTCGCCATCCGGGCCGCGCTGGACCGCCTGGGCGGGCACGACGAGGCCGTTCTTCACCGTGCGCACGCGGACGCGCGCATTGACGAACTGGCCCGGCCAGAGCTCCGTCTTGCTGTTGTCGAACAGCGCGCGCAGGCGGAACGTGCCGGTGGTGGTGTCGATGGTGTTGTCGATGACGTCGAGCTTGCCGGTGGCCACCACGTGCGCGTCGACGCGGTCGAGCGCGGCGACCTCGAGCGGAGTGGCGCCTTCCTCGCGCATGGAGGAACGGACCAGGTCGAGGTTCTTCTCGGGCAGGTTGAACGAGACGTAGATCGGATGGACCTCGGTCAGCGTGACGATCGTGTCCGTGGTGGCGACGATGTTGCCGACGTCCACGGCGCGAATGCCGGCGAGGCCGTCGATCGGCGCGATCACCTTGGTGAAACCCAGCTGCACCTGCGAGGCGCGGATCGAGGCCTGGTCCGCGACCACCGTGGCGACGGCCTGGTCGAGGGTGTTCTTGAGGTTGTCGAGGTCCTGCTTGGACACGTACTGCTGGCCGCCCTTGCTGACCAGGTTCTGCGAACGCTCGAGATTGTTCTTGGCGGTGGCCGCGGCGGCCTGGTCCTGGCGCAGCTTGGCGACGGCCTGGTCGTACTGCGACTGGATGGTGCGCGGGTCGATCTCGGCGATGACATCGCCCTGCTTCACTTCCTGGCCTTCCTGGAAGTTGAGCTTCATCAGCTGGCCGCCGACCTGCGGGCGCACCACCACGGAATTACGCGCCTGGGCGGTGCCGGTGGCGGTGAGGTAGACGGGCACATCCTGGCTGGCGACGGGTACGACCGTGACCGGCACGGGCGGCTGGTCCTTCCCCTGGCCTTCTCCATTGGCCTTGCCTCCCTGGGTCTGGGCTGCGTTCGCACCGTCGGCATGACGCAGCCGGGGAACGACGAATATGCCCGCGATCACCAGAACCACGATGACGGCCAGCGCGATCTTCCAAAAACGCGACATGCAAAACACTCCCAGGATGAATGACCGGACGGGGATACCTGGTCCGACCGGCGCGCCGTGCGCCACGGGGGTTTATACCCCCAAAAGGTGAAAACCCTACGGCGCCAATATAGGTGTAGGTGAACGGCATTGAACAATGCCGGTTGACAGGGGTACAGCATGACTGACGGCACGTCTCCCCGCCGGTCCCCTGGCACGGCACGGGCATGCAGACCGCTGACTCCCGCGGAGGTTCCGTTATACTCGCGAAATTCGACGCCGCATTTGCGGCCGGCAGGCACGCCGGATCCCGGGGAGGGGACGGCACACCCAAATCAGTGGAGTCAATGCGTGAGCGGTTCTCCGAGCAAGTCCGACCAGAACTTCATGCGTCAGTTCTCGTGGCTGACCGCCGGCCTCAGTGTCCTGGCCCTCGTCCTGATGGTTATCGCCTATACCATCTACAGCAACATCCCCAAGGATCAGGACCCGGCCGTCGCCAAGCGCACCGAGGCCCGGATCGCCCCCGTCGGCGGCGTCTATGCCGGCAACACCGGCCGCGCGGCGATGCTGGCCGCCCAGGAAGCCGCCGCGAAGGCCGCCGCCTCCCAGGTCGCCTACGGTGGCAGCACCGATGGCAAGACCATCTACGACAACCTGTGCCACAGCTGCCACACGGCTGGCGTGGCCGGTGCGCCGAAGCTCGGTGACAAGGCCGCGTGGTCCGCGCGTATCGCCCAGGGCATCGCCACCCTCACCAAGCACGCCATCGACGGCTACACCGGCCCCGACGGCAACCACATGCCGGCCAAGGGCGGCAATCCGGCCCTGACCGACGAACAGGTCGGCAACACGGTCAAGTGGATGGCCGACCAGGTCAAGTAAGCGGCGGAAGGCGGGCCACCCACTCCTTCGCGAACACCCGCAGCTGCGGGAAGAACCGCTCGAAGCTGGCCTGCAACATGGCGTCCTCCGCCATCAACAGCGGCATGGCGTCCGCGACGGGGTTGGCCCGGGACAACCGTTGCGAGATACCGCGCAAGGCCTTGGCGATCGCCTCGGCCCGCGCGTAGCCGGCCGGAAGCCCGTTCGCGTCCATGTAACCGAGGAAGCGCTTCAGCGCGTCGGGCAACCGCGGACCGGCGGCATGCAACTCCGTGCGCAGGTTCGTCGAGAAATCCTCCAGCGGCGTCGCGGACCAGTGCGCGAAATCGCGCGCCAGGCAATGGTCGAACCACATGTCGAGGAGGATGCCCGCATAGCGGCGGAACGGCGCGGGCAAGCGCTCGCGGGCCGCGCGGACCTCGTCGTGGCTGTCGGTGAAGCTGTCGATCGCCCGGTGCAGGTGGATACCCTGGCGGACCCGTTCGGGAATGGCCGGATCGGGCGTGCCGTGCACGAAGTCGCCCATGATGCCGCCCAGGCGCAAGGCCGTGTCGTCACCCGCCAACAAGGCATGTGCGAGGACGTTCATCGCCGGCCTTCGCCGCGAACCGGCCAGCCAGCGGGTATCATGGAGAGCATGAGCGATCTTCTACCTACAGCGCCGGATCACTTCCCGGACGAGAGCATGAGCTTCGCGCTCGCGGGGCCGGCGGGCAAGCTCGAATGCGAAGCCAAGGCCGCCACCCCCGACGTGGCCCGTCACGGCATCGCCGTGATCTGCCACCCGCTGTCCACGGACGGCGGCAGCATGCACAACAAAGTGGTGACCATGATCGAGCGCTCGTTGCGCGAGTCCGGCATGGATACGGTCATCTTCAACTTCCGTAGCGTGGGCAGGTCGGAAGGTGCGTTCGACAGCGGCAATGGCGAAAGCGACGACCTCGCCGCCGTGGTCGCCTGGGCGCGCAAGGTCCGCCCCGGCGCCGCCCTGTGGCTGGCCGGCTTTTCCTTCGGCAGCTACGTGACCCTGCGCAACGCCATCCACCTCGGGGCCGACGCCGTGATCAGCGTCGCACCCCCCGTGGCAGGCCGCGGCTGGGATTTCTCCCAGCTGGAACTGCCCCTGCGCCACTGGCTCGTGGTCATGGGCGACGCCGACGAGATCGTCGAGCCGCAAGCCGTCTACGACTGGGTCGACAGCCTGCCGGAAGAGGTTCGGCCGCAACTGGTGAGAATGGAGGACACCAGCCATTTCTTCCATCGCCGCCTCATGGACCTGCGCGGCGTCATCAAGAACGGCGTGAAGAACTGGTTGCCGGAGCCCCGCGCCGCATGACCTGCACGGAATCGACGCCCGGCGAACGCTACCGGGACGGTATCGCCGGACATCGCTGGGAATCCGACCCGGCCCAGTTGCCCGTCATCGCCGAGTTCGACCGCCTGCATGCGGCGCTCTGCACGCCCGAGCCGGCCGCCGGTGGCCTGTTCGGCCGCCTGCGCAGCATGCTCGGCAACGAGCCGCGCGCCGCCGTGCGTGGCTTGTACCTTTGGGGCAGCGTCGGCCGGGGCAAGACCTTCCTCATGGACCTCTTCGTTTCCAGCCTCGCGCCGGGCCTCGCCCTGCGCCGGCACTTCCACCGCTTCATGCTGGAGGTGCACGGCATGCTGCGCGAGCTTGGCGAGCGGCAGAATCCGCTCGACGAAGTGGCCGAACGCCTCGCCGCGAAATGCCGCGTGTTGTGCCTGGACGAATTCCTCGTCTCCGATATCGGCGACGCCATGATCCTCGCCGGGCTGCTGGACGGCCTGTTCGCCCGCGGCGTCACCCTGGTCACCACCTCGAACACGCCGCCGAAGGGCCTCTACAAGGATGGCCTGCAACGCGCGCGGTTCCTGCCCGCCATCGCGGCGATCGAAAAGCATTGCGTGGTCCATGAAATGGTGTCCCCGCACGACTGGCGCTTGCGCGCCCTGAGCCAGGCGCCGGTCTACCTCGTGCCGCCCGGCCAGGAAGCCGAGCGCTCGCTGACGAAGATCTTCATGGGCCAGGCGCAGGGAGACATCGTCGAGGCCGGCTCCATCATGCTCAGCGGTCGCGACGTGCCGGTGCGCAAGCGCGCCGACAACATCGTCTGGTTCGACTTCGCGGCGCTCTGCGAAGGTCCGCGCGCCGTCGCGGACTACATCGAGCTGGCGAAATCGTATCCGGCCGTGATCCTGTCCAACGTGCCGCAGTTCACCGTCTACTCGGAAAACGAAGCCAAGCGCTTCGTGTTGCTGGTGGACGAGTTCTACGACCGCCACGTGAAGCTGGTACTCTCCGCGGCCGCGCCGATCACGGAACTCTACGATGGCAGCAAGGTTCGCGCCGAGTTCGGCCGCACCGAATCGCGGCTCATCGAAATGCAGAGCGAGGACTACCTCGGCCGTGACCATAAACCCTGACACGGCACGGACAGGGCCGGCTGGCCGGTCGTATCGTCGGTCCGCCATGCTTCACCGGCGGGTCTCCCGCGCCATCTGACGAGGTACGCCATGGAACCTGTCTCTTATACACATCT
>NZ_JBPGXU010000122.1:0-11097 GCF_056755675.1 Luteibacter sp. KNZ12-1A
CGGCATCCTTGCCCAAGGGACGGCGACTACCGTCGCGCCGAGGGTGGCGCCCGGCAGCTCCCCTCGCCGCACACAACCAATGCGAGGGCGAAGCCGAGCCGTACATGCAACCAGCCCACTACTGCGGGATCGCCGACAGGGTCGGCTCCCACAGGCATCCTTTCCCGGGCGAATGCCGAAAAAAATCAGCAGTTGTCGTCACCGCCGAACGGGTCGTCCAGGACGATGGTGTCGTCACGGTCGGCGCCCGTGGCGACCAGGGCCAGCTTGCAGCCCGAGAGCTCTTCCACCGCGCGCAGGTAGGCACGGGCGGCCGGCGGCAGCTTGTTCCAGTCGCGGATGCCCGCGGTGGACTCCTCCCAACCCGGGAACTCCAGATAGACCGGCTTGCACTCGGCCCAGCCGTCGGCGTCCAGCGGCGCCAGTTCACGACGCTTGCCGCGGTATTCGTACGCGATGCAGACCTTGATGCTTTCCAGCCCGTCGAGGACGTCGAGCTTGGTGATGGCGAGGCCGTCGATGCCGTTGATCTGCACCGCGCGCTTCAGCGCCACCAGGTCGATCCAGCCGCAGCGGCGCGGACGGCCCGTGCTGGCGCCGAATTCGTTGCCCTTCTTGCGCAGGAGTTCGCCCATCTCGTCGTTGAGCTCGGTCGGGAACGGACCGCCACCGACGCGCGTGGCGTACGCCTTGCAGATGCCCAGCACGTAGTCGATGTCACGCGCGCCGACGCCGGTACCGGCCAACGCGCCGCCCACCGTGGTGTTCGACGAGGTGACATAGGGATAGGTACCGTGGTCGATGTCGAGCAACGCGCCCTGCGCGCCTTCATAAAGAATATTGCCACCCTCGCGACGGACGTCGTGGAGGATGGTCGCGACGTCGTCGACCATCGGACGCAGGTACTCGCCCCAGGTGAGCGCTTCGTCGAGCACGGTCTGGTAGTCGACCGGCTCGGCCTTCAACCACTGGGTGAGCACGAAGTTGTGGTACTCCACGGCGGCCTGGACCTTCTCCGGCAGCTCGTGCGGATACATGAGGTCGGCCACGCGGATGGAACGGCGGGCGACCTTGTCCTCGTAGGCCGGACCGATGCCGCGGCCGGTGGTGCCGATGGCCTTGGCGCCGGAAGCCACTTCGCGCGCCTTATCGACGGCGATGTGGTACGGCATGATCAGCGGCGTGGCCGGCGAGATCTTCAGGCGCGGACGCACGTCGACGCCCTGCTCTTCCAGTTCGGCGATCTCGCTCATCAAGGCGGCCGGCGAGAGCACGACGCCATTGCCGATCAGGCAGAGCGCGTCGTCGCGCAGGATGCCCGACGGGATGAGGTGCAGGACGGTCTTCTTGCCCTTGATCACCAGCGTATGGCCGGCGTTGTGGCCACCCTGGAAACGCGCGACGGCGCCGACACGTTCGGTGAGGAGATCGACGATCTTGCCCTTGCCCTCGTCGCCCCATTGCGCGCCGAGAATGACGACTGACTTACCCATGTTGATGCTTCTCTTTAGTTGCGGTGCCCTGCCGGGCGATGTGGATCGGGTTCAGCGCGGACGGCCGGGGCCATCGTTGAGGTAGCGCAGGAATTCGGAATCGGGCTTCAGCACGAAGGTGCCCTTGCCGTCGGCAAAGGCCTTCCGGTAGGCCGCGAGGCTGCGGTAGAAGGCGAAGAATTCCGGGTCCTGGCTGTATGCCTGGGCATAGATGGCGGCGGCCTGCGCGTCGCCGTCGCCCTTGACCTTGGTCGCCTCGCGGTTGGCGTCGGCCAGCAGCACCAGCTTCTGGCGATCGGCGTCCGCGCGGATCGTCTCGGCACTCTCCTGCCCGGTGTAACGCAATTCGTTGGCCAGTTGCAGGCGCTCGGCACGCATGCGCTTGTACACCGAACCGCTCACCTCGTCGGGCAGGTCGATGCGCTTGATCCGCACGTCGACGATGGCGATGCCGAGGTTCTTGCGGGCCACCGAGTCGGTCTGCTGGCGCACGCGCTCGGTGATGTCCTTGCGGCCACCGGCGATCAGGTCTTCGAGCGGACGCGCGTTGAATTCATAGCGCAGCGCATCCTTCACGATCGGGGTGAGGCGCTGGATCGCCTGCACCTGTTCGCCGGAGGTCGCGCGGTAGTACGACGCGTTATCGGCGATCCGCCACTTCACGTAGAAGTCGACGTTGACGCTCTTCTTCTCCAGCGTGAAATAGCGCTCGGGCTGCGCGTCCAGGCCGAGGATGCGATTGTCGAAACGCATCACCTGCTGGACCACCGGAATCTTGAAATGCAGGCCGGGCTGGTAATCGGCACGCACGATACGGCCGAACTGCAGCAGCAACGCGTTCTCGCCTTCCTTCACGACGAAGGCACTATTGAAGCCCAGGAGGACGAGGGCGACGACGATGAGGCCGGAAACGATCTTCACTGGGCGTTCCCCTGCGACGGATTCGGAGTGGCGTCGGTCGTCGTCGCGGACTGGATGACCGTGCCCACGCCCGGGACGTTGCGTACCGCGCCGTTGTTCGTCTCGACCGGCAGCTGGATGATGTTCTTGCCGTTGCTGCCATCGACGACCTTCGGATTGCCGGCCATCACTTCCTCCACGGTTTCCAGCCAGAGGCGCCGGCGGGTGACATCCGGCGCGGCGCGGTATTGCTTGAGCAGCAGGTTGAAGCGCTCGACGTCGCCATTGGCGCGGGCGATGCGCTCGACGCGATCGGCCTCCGCCTCGGCGGCGATGCGCGCGGCTTCGCCACGTGCCACCGGCACCACCTGGCTCTCGTAGGCGCGGGCCTTGTTCTCTTCGCTCTGCTTGTCCTCGCGGGCGGCGTTGACGTCGTCGAAGGCGTCTTTCACTTCCTTCGGCGGCGACACGTTCTGGAAGCTGACGCCGGTGACCAGGATGCCTGCATCGTACTTGTCGAGCGTGGCCTGGAGAATGTCGCGCGTCTGCTGCTGCAGGGTTTCCTTCGCCGCCGGCGCGACGCCGGTGACGGGTGCCTGGTCCGGCGCCGGCGTGTCGACGCCCGGCGTGGTGAGGATGTTGTCCATGATGTTCGCGCCGACCACCGAGCGCACCGCGGCCTCGGCCGCGTTGTGGATGGTGTTCTCTTCGCGGTCGGCGTTCGAGTAGAGGAACTTCCGGGCGTCGGACACCTGGTACTGCACGTTGAAGTCGATCGCGATGATGTTCTCGTCGCGGGTGAGCATCGAGACGTTGTCCGAGACCGAGCGCACCTGGGTCGTTTCGACCTTGGTCACGGTCTCTACCGGGCTGGGCGCCTTGAGATGGAAACCCGGCGGCAGGATGCGCGAGAACTGGCCGAAGCGCAGCACCACGCCGACCTGGCGGGCATCGATGACCGTGTAGCTGGATACCAGCAGCCAGGCCACGATGAAGACCAGCACGATGGCGAAGACACCGCCGCTGCCCGCGCCGAACTTGCCCAACCGGGCCCTGAGGCTCTTGATCGCCGCGTCGATGTCGGGCTTGCGCCCGCTCGACCGGTTGCGGTTCCAGGGATCCTTCTGGCCGTTACCGGGTTCGTTCCAAGCCATGGGCGACAGTCTCCTTCGGGGACCGGAGGGTGGGCGGCTGGCAAGCCTTGAGGTGGACCCGCCGCGGCGGGGGATGGACGTCGGACGCACAAGCGCCCTTCGCCGCGCCGATAGGGCACGCAAACGCTGTGAATTCTATCAGATGGGTACCGATGAGTGCTCGATCAGTAACCGGCGTGGGGTGGATCGATCAGTGCGCGCAGGGAGCCCGCGTGCACGTCGTCGCCCAACAGGGGCGCCAGCACGGATCGCGGCGCGTCGATGTCGAGGTGCCAACCGTGCTCGTCCACGGCCTCACCCGCGATCGCTCCCGCCGCCTTGAGCCGCGCATGCAGGCGTCCGGCGCTGAGAGGAAGCTCAAGACCCGCCCGGATGCGGTCGCCACCGAGCAATTCGCCCAGCGCCTCGCGCAAGCCGTCCACGCCGGCACCCGTGGCGGCCGAAAGCCAGACCTGGCGCGGCTTGCCGTCGTCGCCACGATCGATCCGCGGCGCCATGTCGACGAGGTCGACCTTGTTCATCACCGACAGCTGAGGCACGTCGCCGGCACCGATTTCCTCCAGTACCTCGTTCACCACCCGGGCCAGCAGCTCGCGCTCCTCGTCCGCGGCGTCGCTGACGTGGATCAGGAGGTCGGCGTCGCGCGCCTCGGCCAGGGTCGCGCGGAAGGCCGCGACCAGGTCATGGGGAAGCTCGCGGATGAAACCCACGGTGTCGGCGATCACCGCCGGGCCACAGGACAGGCCGTCGACCTTGCGCACGGTGGGGTCCAGGGTGGCGAACAGCTGGTCGGCCGCGTAGACGCCGCCGGTGGTCAGGGCATTGAACAGGGTGCTCTTGCCCGCGTTGGTGTAGCCGACCAGGGCCACGCGCGGCACGGTGTTGCGCAGGCGCGCGCGGCGCTGCTGGTCGCGCTGGACCTGTACCTTCTCCAGACGCTTGGTCAGCATCTTCACGCGCTCGGCGAGCAGGCGACGGTCGGTTTCCAGCTGGGTTTCGCCCGGGCCGCGGTTGCCGATGGCACCGCCGCGCTGGGCGTCCAGGTGGGTCCAGCCGCGCACCAGGCGCGTGGCCAGGTGCTTCAGCTGGGCCAGTTCGACCTCGAGCTTGCCTTCGTGCGAGCGAGCGCGCTGGGCGAAGATGTCCAGGATCAGCCCGGCGCGATCCACCACCCGGGTCTTGAGGTGCTTTTCGAGGTTGCGCTCCTGCACCGGGCTGAGCACGTGGTCGACCAGGACGAGGTCGGCCTCGAGCGCGCGAACGGCTTCGGCGACTTCCTCCGCCTTGCCACTACCGATGTAGAAACGGGGATTCGGCACGACGACGCGGGCCGAAATGCTGGCGAGGATCTCGGCACCGGCCGAAGCGACCAGTTCGGCGAATTCCTCGCCACGGCGGATCGCGTCGCCCTCGCCCCGCGAATGCGGCAGCACCAGGATGGCCCGATCACCTTTCTTTTGTCTATCGAACACTTAGGGGAATCACCTCATGGAAAAAGAAGGGGCGCACGCAGCCGGAAGCATACGCGCACCCACTCATTCCTATATGGGACAAAGCCAGGGCCCCTCAACCCTCGCCGTCACCCGATGCCGCATCGCCGTGGTTCTCGTGCCCGCCGACCCGGACGTTCCGGCTCGGCACCACCGTCGAAATGGCGTGCTTGTACACCATCTGGCTCACCTGGTTGCGCAGGAGCACCACGAACTGGTCGAACGACTCGATCGTGCCTTGCAGCTTGATGCCGTTCACCAGGTAAATGGCGACCGGCACGCGCTCGCGCCGCAGCGCATTCAGAAACGGATCCTGCAACGATTGCCCTTTGGACATTCTTCTTCTCCCCTACGCCTCTCGTACGGGTCCGGGTAAAAAACGCCTTGCGACGCCCCAGCCCAAGTGTCTTGAATCTTAACTGCTTTTAAACGCCCGCTGGTAGCTTAAGATCGTGACGATCTCTACATTCCGACGAACTGTTCCACCGCACGCGCGGCCTCGGGCAACGGATCCCCCCGGTCCGGGTCGAACGTGCGCGCGTCGAACTCGCCACGCAGCCAGGTGATCTGGCGTTTGGCGAGTTGACGAGTGGCATAGATACCACGGTTGCGGAAGTCCGTGGCATCCCCCTGGCCATCCAGGTACTCCCAGGCCTGCCGGTAGCCGACCGCACGGATCGCCGGCAGGTCGGGATGGAGGTCGCCACGGGCCCGCAGGCGGCGAACCTCGTCGAGGAAGCCCTCGGCCAGCATGGCATCGAAGCGGAGCGCGATGCGCTCGTGCAAGGGCTTCCGGTCCACCGGCAGCAACGCGAGCTTGAGGACCCTCCAGGGAAAGCGGATCGCCGTGCCGCCCTGTTGCAACTCGCTCAGGGGGCGCCCGCTGAGTGCCATGACCTCCAGCGCGCGCTGGATCCGTTGCGCGTCGCCTGGCCGAATCCGCGCACCCGCCACCGGATCGAGGGCGGCCATGCGGGCGTGCATGGCCGCCCAACCGATGGACCCGGCCTCGGCCGCGAGCCGTTCACGCAACGCCGGATCGGCCTCGGGCAGGTCGGACAAGCCACGCTGAAGGGCGCGGAAGTAAAGCCCGGTCCCGCCGACCAGAAGAGGCACCCTCCCCTCGCCGGTGATGCGCTGCATCGCCGCCAACGCGTCCTCACGGAAGTCCGCCGCCGAATAAGGTTGCGCGGGATCGCGGATGTCGACCAGGGCATGCGGGTAGCGAGCGAGCGTGGCGGCATCGGGCTTCGCCGAACCGATATCCAGGCCGCGATAGACCAGCGCCGAATCGACACTCACCAACCCGACGGGAAAGCGATCCGCCAGCGCGCAGGCGAGTGCCGTCTTGCCCGATGCGGTCGGGCCCATCAGGAAGACGGCAAGGGGGCGATTGTCGAAAATCATGCACGCGGTGGGCGATCGAACGATCGCAAGGTTAGCGCACCCGGGCGACATGCGGTGATAACGGCGGCCAAGGTTTGACCAGCGCGACGCAAGTGCACGCCACGCAAGGGGCAAGCGCAGTTATCCACACGGTTATGCAGCGATTACCCACACCAGCTGTGGATATCGTCGCAGTCACGGATGACCATCGCCCTGGTCAGTTCTTGAGCAGCGCAACGCAAGTCCATGCCACCAAAGGACGGAATGGAGTTGTCCACATGCTTATGCAGTGAGTATCCACACACGCTGTGGATATCGCGATGCGCTTCCGGCGTGCGTGGTCACGAAGTGATCAGCACGACGCAAGTGGTCGCCACGCATGGACGAATCGGACTTGTCCACACGGTTATGCATCGAGTATCCACACGGCGTGTGGATATGTCGTGCCATGCGTCTTCAGAAGGAAGTCCGAGGACCAGACCACGCCGTGCGGATCGCTAAAGATTCCGACAGCCGCCGATAACGGGTTCGGGTGTACTGCCACCAGTCCATTCTGGTACGGCTCCCATGCGAAACCTGCGTCTTCCCCTCGCCATCGTGTCGCTCGTCGCGGCGACCATTTCCCTCGTGCCGGCCTCCAGCGCCTACGCCTCGGACCACCTCGATACACCCACGGTCGCCGCCGATCCGCGCGCGGACATCGGCGACATCTACGCCTGGACATCCTCGGACGGCCATCACCTGAACCTGGTCATGACGATCGTCGGCCATAGCTTCTCCGACGCCATCGGCTACACCTTCCACGTCGACAGCGGCAAGGCCTTCGGCGCCACGACCAGGACCACCAATGTGACCTGTCGCTTCAGTGCCTCGTATGTCGGCGAATGCAGCGTCGCCGACGAGCACGCCGGAGGCCTGGTCGACTCGACGGATGGCTTCGCGTCCCATAGCGGGCGCCTCAGGGTATTCGCAGGCCGCCGCGACGATCCCTTCTTCAACAACGTGAAGGGTTCCCGGAGCGCGTTCGACGTGGCGGCGCGTGCGCTCGAACACGGAACGCCCGTCGACGCCGACGGATTTCCGCAGTTCGACGCCGCCACGGTGGCGTCGATCCGCAAGGAGTGGCACCAGACCGACGGTGGCCCGGGCCAGAACTTCCTCGCGGGATGGACGCCTGCATGCATCGTCGTGACAGTGGATCTCGGACTGGTGAACGGTGGCGGCCCGCTGCTCGCGGTGTGGGGAGAGACCGCATCGCCGCACGGCCGCATCGACCGCGCAGGCCGCCCGCTCACAGGCAACGCCTTGCTGTCGCCACTCGACGAAGCCAGGGGCGACCGCCTCAAGGAACGTTACAACCGCGCCGAACCGGCACGCGCCGCGCAATTCATCGGAGACATCCAGCGCACGCTCGGCCTCTACGATGGCTACGACAGCGTGCGCGGTAACCAGTGGCTCGCGGACATGCACGCGGCGCCGGGGCTGCGCTATCGCCGGTTGGCGACGTTGCTGGCCGACGATCGGTTATGGGTGAACAGCGCGTCGACGAGGTGCACGACACTCTTCGCCGTGGAGTTGGCCCGGCTCTCCGGTCGCCACGATCTCGCCGTCGACTGCGGGGGCCGTACGCCGAACTACGATGCGTCGAACATCTACCGTTCACTGCTCGCGGCGGGCGACCTCGGCCGCATCGACGACGGCGTCCATCGCGACGATCGCACCCATTCCACGACGCGATTCCCGTTCCTCGCAGCGGCAGCCGACGCCCGTCCCGCGCACGCCGCACCCACCACGGCATCGAGCGCCGCGGCCGACTACCATGAATGACCCGCGCGCTTCGTTCGTTGTCCTCGTCTGCGTGGCGGTGTCGACGTTGTCGTACGCCAACCCCGCCATCGCGCATGCCGGCACCGGCTTGGCGGGCGGCTTCGGTGCAGGTTTCGCGCACCCCTTCGGCGGCATGGATCACCTGCTCGCCATGGTGTCGGTGGGGCTATGGGGCGCCGTGCTCGGCGAACCGCTGGTGTACCTGTTGCCGATGGTCTTTCCCGGCGTGATGGTGCTGGGTGCGATGCTCGGCATGGCCGGCGTGCCGTTGCCACCGGTGGAATGGGGCATCGCGCTTTCGGTGTGCGCGCTCGGCCTTTGCATCGCCTGCGCACTCCGGCCCGGCGTGGGCATGGCGATGATCGTCGTCGCCGTGTTCGGCCTCTTCCATGGGTACGCACATGGCAAGGAACTGCCTTCAGCGGCGGACCCGATCGGCTACAGCACGGGGTTCGTACTGGCGACGGGCTCGCTGCACTTCCTGGGCATCGGGCTCGGCGTGGCCGCGCGATGGCCGCGGGGCATGCTGGCATTGCGCGCTATCGGCATCGGCATCGCCGTGACGGGTGCGCATTTCATCATGCAGGCCGCCAGGGCATGAACGGGATGCACGCGTCGCTAGCGGCTCTTTCGCTCGCCGTCGGCCTCGTGGTGGCGCTGACCAGCGTGATCGTGGCTCGTCACCAGCCATCGAAGTACCGCGGCATGCGCATGGCATTGCGGGTCGTGGCGAGTTGGTTCCTCGCGATCGCCCTGCTCGTCGCGACGCTCTCGTTCTTACCCGTCACCCCGGGCTACGCGCCCGATCACCTCGAATAGGCCTGGCTATGTCTCGTCATCGTTCATCGCCCATGGGCCGTCGCTGCCTGTCGATGCTGCTACTCGCCACGGGCGCGGTACACGCCCACGATTTCTGGGTACAGCCGCAAGCGTTCCAGGTACGGCCCGCGCAAGCGACGCCGCTCACGCTACAGGTCGGCCATGGACCCTACCGCCAGCGTTCGCCCATCGCGCCGCAACGCATCGTGCGCTTCCAGGTCTTCGGGCCGTCGGACCAGCGCGTGGACCTTCGCGGTGCGCTACACCTGGGAGACGTGACCGGTGACGGTGACGTCGCGCTGCCGCGCGCCGGCACTTACCTCGTCGCATTGGAAACCGACAACGGCGCGCAGAGCCATCTTCCGTCGTTGCGCTTCAACGATTACCTGACGGTGGAAGGCCTGACGCCGGCGCTGGAACGGCGTCGGCGGGACGATCGCATGGACGTGGACGAGACGGAAATCTACAGCCGTCATGCGAAGGTGATCATGCAAGCCGGTCTGTTCGATGCCACGGCACAAGCCACCGTGACGGCACCTCTGGGCCTCGCGCTTGAAATCGTTCCCGACGTCAATCCCTACGCCCTGCCCCGCTCTCGCACGCTACCCGTGCGCGTCCTCTATCGGGGGCATGCCCTTCCAGGCGCCACGGTGAAATTCACGAACCTCGATCACGACGACGCACCCGTCGAGGTGCACGTTACCGACGCGGCGGGCCGGGCGTCCTTCGCCATGCCCACCTCGGGACGCTGGTTGCTCAACACGATCTGGATACGCGCCCTGCCGACGGATGCCGAGGCCGACTATGAAACGGACTTCTCCAGCCTCAGTTTCGGGTTCCTATGACACCGCCCAGAGTCGCCGGGCCTCGGCGGCGATGACATCGGGAAATTCTTCGGGGAAGAAGAGTTTCCCGTTCGGTATGCGGCGCACGCCGTGCGAGTGCTTGAATGCACGGTCGAGGTACTCCGCGCCCGCGGGCGAGAAGATGGGATCGGCCATGCCCCACACGACACGCATCGGTACGGGACTCCGGGCGAGTTTCGGGCCGATGCCCGCCAGCGAGTTTTCCTCCAGCGCCAGCGCATAGGCGTGCGTGCGCCCGGGATGCGCCACCAGGGGTGCCAGGTACATGTCGATGGCTTCGTCGGTGGGATGACCGGGATACGTGAAGGTCATGCCACCCAGGCCCTCGGGCGAGCGCGCGAGCGCCTTATCCGCCAGCCATGGCCGCAACCAGCGATCGACGTACGTGCCTTCGTGCGACATGGCGATCACCGGCGCCATCGCCGGAGGTGGGCATTCGTGTTCGGTATCGCAGTTGGTCAGCAACAGGCTGCGTACGCGTTGCGGATAGCGTGTCGCCAACAGCTGCGCGACCGCGCCGCCGCTGTCGTTCGCCACGACATCGAACCGGGCGATGCCGAGGCTGTCCATGAAAGCCACCAGCATGTCCGCTTGTGCCACGGGCGCCACGCTTTGGCCCGGGGCCACCTCGGTGTATCCGAGGCCGAGGAAGTCGGGTGCGATGCAGCGACGGACGCCCGCCAGCCGTGGCAGCACGCCACGCCACTGGAACCCGTTGAGCGGAAAGCCGTGCAGGAAGAGCGCGGCGTCACCGCTTCCTTGTTCGACGTAGGCGATGTTGCCGAACGACGTACGGGCGAATGTCCTCGCCGCGTTGAACCGCCGCGCGTCCATATCCTCGTTCAAGGCCATCCGGCCCATGCCGGGTGCGCACGCCGCCACCACGCCGGCCGCCAGCGTTCCCACGGCTAGCTTCATGAAAGAACGGCGGCCAATGCCGATATGCCCATTACCCACGACGATGTCTCCTTTGCTGCCCACCCAACGGGGCTGGTGAAGCAGACCATGCCGCCGACTCTACGGCTGTCGGAAAATTTAGGTTCTTGCGCGTTATGTACTGTATCGGGCTCGGCTTCGCCCTCGCATTCGTCGTGTGCGTGGCGGGGGAGCTGCCGGGCGCCACCCTCGGCGCGACGGTAGTCGCCGTCCCTTGGGCAAGGAT